>JBEIPT010000175.1:0-7472 GCA_040376895.1 Lysobacteraceae bacterium
GCGTGTGTGCCACGGATTTCGGCGGCCCGGAGATCGTCGACGATCTTCATGCATTCGACGCGCGTCAGCGCGCCGACTTCGCAGGCGCGCACGGTGCGTTCGTGTTCGCGCTTGGCGGCGGAGAGGGTCAGATCGGCCTCGTCTGCATTCTTCGCCGCCAACAGGCGTTGCTTCTCGGCCTGGATGCGACCTTTGGCGACCAGCGCTTCCTGCTGTTCCAGCATCGCCAGTTCGCGGTCGAGCTCGGAGCGCAGTTCGGGCGAGTCGAGCGTGGCCAACAGATCACCGGCCTTGACCGCCTTGCCGGGTTCGGTCTGAAGGCTTACGGTGCCAGCGGCCGGTGCGTAAAGGGTGCGACTCATCGCGGCGACGATGCGGCCGTCTACGGCGACGTCGCTGATCAGTGTGCCACGTTGCACCTTGGCAATCCGAAGCCGCTCGATGTCGACGGACCGTTCTGCCAAGCCCCACGCATACACTGCCCCGAAAAGCAGCCCGACAACAGCGATGCCGCTGCCGATGCCAATCCATTGCGGCCGGGTCAGCAGACCGGTGCGGGCCGGCTGCAGGGCGCGATCTTGTCCCGAGGTGTCCTTGATCATGACTTGCTCCTTGTTGCGGACTGAAGTTGCAATCCGCGTGCCAAAGGCAAGTTTTTGATTTTATTGGATTTCGGTGTTGATTGAAGTGTCCGCGGACACTTTCGTGTCCGCGGAGCGCGTGATCCAGCGCGTCAAACCGAGCGCAGTGCCTCGGTGATCTGCATCCGTGCTGCCCGAATGGCCGGATAGGAACCGCCGATCAGGCCGATGGCGAGTGCCCACTTCATGCCGGTCCACAGCAGTCCGGGCGACACATGGAACTGGAACACGACTTGGCTGAAGTTCTCGGACAGCGTTGAAACGCTGTAGCCGTTGAAGATCAACCAGGCGAGGAATGCACCGAGCAGCCCGCCGATCGCAGCCAGCAGCATGGTCTCGAGCATCACCGCCACAATCACCGGCAGACCCTTGAAGCCCAGCGCACGCATGGTGCCGATTTCCCGCGCACGTCCCGCCACCGCTGCGTACATGGTGTTCAGCGCCCCGAACACCGCGCCGATCGCCATGATGCCGCCTATCACCGTGCCGAGCACCGAGATCAGATTGGACAGCCCCTCGGACTGCTTCACGTAATAGTTGCGTGTCGTTTCGACATCCAGCTTCAGGCGTGGATCATCATCCAGCGCCACCTTCAGTTGTGCCAGACCTTCGGCGCCGGCCAGACGAACCGTGACCGACTGGAACGCCTGGCGGTTGTACGCCGCACTCAAGGTGGTCGCGTCGGCCCAGAGTTCGGAGTCATGGGCATTGCCGGCCTTGAACGTGCCGACGACAGTCCAATCCTGATTCGACAACTCAAGCACGCTGCCCAGTTCGAGGCCACGAAACTGGCTCTGAGCCGCCTCACCCACGACCAGCTCACGCTTGCCGGGCTCGAACTTGCGCCCAGCCGTCAACTGGATGTTCGGGCGAATTGTCCACGCCTGTTCGCCGACGCCACGAATCTGCGCATTCGACTCGAGTCCGTCACTCTTGTTCAACAGCGTGACGATCTGGGACATCTCGGCACTGACCTGCCCTCGATTCTCGGCATCGCGCGCAATCCCGGGCAGAGCCGAAATGAGCGCCGCCTGGTCACGTGTGACGACCGAGTTGACCTCCACGCGCGAACCGCCGCGCAGAATGATGCCGGCCTCTTCGGAGCCGCTTGGTTCGAGGGTGCGCTTGAACCCTTAGGACATGGCCAGCATGGCGACCAGAACGCCGACCACGCCGGCGATGCCGATGACGATCACCGACGAAATGCCCAAGCGTTGCGGCAGTGTCGACAAACCGATCTGGGTGATCGCGAGCGTCTGCCGGCCGGTGCGCGTCAATGCCAGCCAAAGCGCCAGAACGACCGCCACGGCAGCAACACCCACCGCAGGCAGCATGACCCAGGCGGTCAGCAGCAGTCCGAGGACGATGAAGATCGACAATTGGAACAGGAATTCCTTGAGACGTTTCATGTCGTGTCCTCAGCGTCCGGCCAATGCATCAACGATGTTCAGACGGAGCGCGCGCAGGGCGGGTGCCATGCCCACGGCAATGCCGATCACGAGACTCAATCCGATGCCGACTGACCACGTCTGAGTCGGCACCGAGGGTAGCTGGATCATGCCACCGCTGTTGGCACTGAGCCCCGGCATCATGGCGCTGGCGAGTGCAATCCCGAGGCAACAACCGATCAAGACGATCAGGCAGGACTCGATCAGGACGAGCGCCATCACCGTCCGATCCGAGAATCCGATGGTCTTCAACACGGCGAGCTCAGGGATCCGTTCGCGCACCGCCTGCGTCATCGTGCTGCCGGTCAACAGCATCAACGTGAAGAACACCGCGCCCATGATCGCCGTGACGATCAGGCCGACATCGGCGAACTGTTTGGCAAAAGCCTGGTTGAATGCCTGCTCGGTCTGAGTGCGCGTCTCGTGGTCGGAGTTTTCCGACAGGCCGTCGATGGCCTTCGACACGCTCATTGCAGAATCCGGTGAATCAAGCTTGACGATCATCCAGCCGATCCGGTTCTTCAGGAAGTCATTGGCCTCGTCGAAGTACTTCCAATGGAACATCAACTGGTTCTCTTCGGCCTTGCGCTTTTCGTCCTTGATCTCGAAGATGCCGGCCAGTTTCATCGGCCAGTTGTTGCTTCCTTTCTGCGGGAAAATGGTGGCCTGCAACGGAATCACGTCACCGATCTTCAGGTTGTAGCGTTGTGCCAGCGAAGCCCCGACAATGGCGCCTGTCCGGTCCGCTTCGAAGCGGGCACGATCTTCCGCGGACATCACATACTCGGGGTACAGGTCCAGATAACCCGGTCCGATCGAGAAGTTCGCGAAAAACTGCCGGTTGTCCTTGAATACGCCGCCGAACCAGGACGCGTAAGAGACCTTTTCAACGTTTGGCAGGGATTCGATTTGGGACAGCAGGCTGTACGGCAGCGATTGAGTGATCGACAAACGGGATGACACGACCATGCGGTTCGCGCCGGCCACGTCGGAGCCCGAGTTGAAGGCGATGCGCACGGAGTCCAGCATGCCGAACAGCAGGAACGCGGTCATCACCGACAGCATGGTCAGAAAGGTTCGGATCTTGCTCCGAAGGAGCGACGCCCAGACCAGATGCAGGTACTTCATGCGGCCTCCGAACCAACCGCCCCGACCAAGGTTCCCTTGTCCAGGTGGACGATACGTTTCGCGTATTCGGCGGCTTTCGGGTCATGAGTCACCATGACGATGGTTTTGCCATGTTCCCGATTCAGCAACTGCAAGAGCGTCAGGATCTCTTCGGCAGATTGGCGGTCCAGATCGCCGGTCGGCTCGTCGCAGATCAGCAATGTTGGATCCGAAACGATCGCACGCGCGATCGAGACACGCTGCTGCTGTCCGCCGGAAAGCTCCGATGGTCGGTGTTTGCTGCGATCCGACAGGCCGACCAGGGCCAAGGCGATTTCGGCATTCCTTTGGCGTTGACTGCCGCTCAATTTCGTCAACAGCAGTGGCAGTTCGACATTCCGCTGCGCACTCAATGTCGGCAGCAGGTTGTAGAACTGGAACACGACCCCGACATGACGGCTGCGCCAGTTCGACAACTTGCTCGAACCCAGGTTGTCGATGCGCTGATCGGCCACCGTGATCTGGCCCGTGGTTGGGCTGTCCAGGCCACCGATCAAGTTGAGCAGCGTGGTCTTGCCGGAGCCGGAGGGGCCCATCAGCGCCACAAAATCGCCCTTCGGAATATCGAGATCGATGCCATGCAGTACTTCGATTTCCTGCGAGCCACGACGGTACGATTTTTTGATGCCGCGAAGTGAAACCAATGTGTCCATGGACTGCTCCTGAATCTCAGGTTGAATGTCGTCAATGTGCAAAGGCGGACTCGGCCACCTCTGCGGCAATAATTTGGGTCAGGACTTTCCGTCGCCGACAGCGACTTTGGATCCGTCCTCAAGAGTTTCCGCTGGCGAGAGAATCAAGACTTCGCCGCCAATCAATCCAGTGCCAACTTCCACGTCGTCACCGATCCGGCGCGAGATCTTGATTCCGGTCAGCACCGCGCGGCCGTCGCGAACCAGGAACACCACGTCCTTGCCGTCCCGTTGTACAACCGCCTTGCCGGGAACCAGCACGCCACGATCCACCAGTGCTTTCGGGGCATCGTCGACCGGGTCAAGAAAACTGACGCGCACACCCATGTCCGGGACCACACGATCATCCTTCTCCTTGAAGCCGATCCGAACCTTCACGGTTGCCTTGCCGCGGTCGGCAGTGGGAATCGTGGCGATGACTTCAGCCGGAATGCGCCAATCCGGATAGGCGTTCAATACGGCCTCGACCGGCATCTTGTTGCGCACACGGCCGATGTAGGCCTCACCCACGTCGACTTCGATTTCGAGCGAGTCCATGTCGACGATCGTGCCAATACCCGTGCGCGTGAAGCCGCCGCCCGCAGAAAGCGGCGACACAATTTCACCGGGCTGTGCGGCCTTGGCAATCACTACACCGGCGAACGGCGCGCGCACGATGGTGTTGTCGAAACCGATTTGGTAGATCGCCAGTTGATCGGCCGCTACGCGGGCATTCTGTTCGGCATCCTTCAACTGCGCACGCAGGGTATCGCGGAGTGAAATGGCCTCGTCGAGCTGGGCGCGGGCGACCAGCTTCTTCTCGAACAGTGCCTCGATACGCTTGGCGTTCGCTTCCTGCTGGAGCAACTGCACGCGGATCGAGCCGGACTGGCTGCGCGATGCTGCCAACTGCGAGCGCGCCAGATTCAACTGTGCATCGGCATCGGTCGGATCAAGCGTGGCCATGATGTCGCCCTGCTCGATGCGCTGGCCTTCTTCGATCATCACTTCGAGCACGCGACCGGTGATCTTGGACGACACCGTAGCCATGCGCCGGGCGACGACGTAGCCGGTTGCGTCCAGCACCGACGCGCTGGTGGCGGCAGACCCAGCGCCCAACTTGACGGCCGATGCGGTCTGGACCGGCACAGCCGATTCCCGCAGGAAGAGGAAAGCGCCTATGCCGATGACAGCAAGCAGAGCCGCCAGTCCGCCCCACTTCACGGCGGGAGACAAGCCTTCGTCTTCGTCGGCTCGGTTGAGCCTCAATTCCTTCAACAGATCACTGGAAGCAGCCATGAATGAATTTCTCGTCCTCAATCAAAACGAGTCTAACATCGAGCGAAATCGACACGATGACATTCACCGGAATGTGGTGACTTCTGTCAGGGTGCTGAAAGTGAAACGGCGTTCACAAACCTCATTGAATCACCCCTCACGCAGTGACTCTGTCGCCTCGATGCGCGTGGCGCGAAGCGCCGGAAAGATGCTGGCAAGCAGAGTCACGGCCAGCAACAACAGCGGCACACCGGCGTATCCGGTCAGTGGGAAAGCCCGTGCTAGTCCGATCTGACTCGCCAGAACAGCAGACAAAGCCAGACTGGCGAGCAGCCCGGCGACAACTCCGGCGCGGACGTGGGCAAGCGCTTGCCGGAGTACCAACCACAGGACGTTCGTGGTGCTTGCGCCGAGGGCGATCCGGACGCCGAGCTCCCGCGTTCGGGCAGCGACCTGGAACCGCATCACGCCGAAAAGACCGGCGGCACTGATCAAGAGCGCGATGGCGCCGAGTGAGCCTGCCAGGGTGCTGGCGACGACGAGCGGCAAACGATAGACCCGAGTCATGTCAGCGAGTGTCCAGGGCGTGCATGGTTGGCGGGTTCCCTTGTCCAGGCATGATTCGGCAATCGCGCGTCGCGTGACATCGATTCGCGCCGGGTCCACCCGGATCAACAATTCGGCGATACCTTCCTGGCCCAGTGTCGCTGGCAGATACACGGCGCTGCGATCGACACCCTGCATCAGCATGCCGGAGACGACATCGCGGACCACACCGATGACCTCCACGCGGTGCGGTGTGCCCTCTCCACTGGCGTCGAGCACTTCGATGGTTCGGCCAAGCGGGCTCGCGTCGGGCCACAACAAGCGCGCAGTCGCCTGACTGATCACCGCCACGTCGGCGCCATGTTGCGCCTCATCATGGAGAAAGCTCCGGCCCAGCAACGGTGGCAAGGACATCACATTGAAGAAGCGGTCGTCCACATGATGCAGAGTCAGTTGTTCGGCGCGTCCGTCGATGCGCATCGGCGTTGCAAAGGTGCTGCCATAAAGCGGGGAGCCGTCGACTGCTGCAGTGTTCAGTACACCCGGCAATCGTTCGATGTGTCGCCGCAAGTCGGCATCTGCTGCGGGGTGCCGCAGGTCGACGATCTGATCGACCGGGTAACCGATATCCACCGAATCGGCCCGACGTGTGGCATCGATGATCAACGCAGAGGTGATCAGCAGGACAAGGCTCACTGCGACCTGTGCACTCATCAGAACACCTCGAAGTTTCGAGGCCTGGATCCGACCGTTGAACAGTGCGCTGTCGCGACGAGCCGCATGGGCGAGGTCATTGCCGGTGATCGCGAGCGCCGGCAACAAGCCGAATGCCAGGCAAGCCACCAGGGCCTGCAGCAGTGCCCAGCCGATCAGTTCGGTCTGGAAGGTCATGACCAGGGGTTCGATTCCGAGCGCCACCAGCATGGACATGCCGTATCGATGCAGTGGTTCGACCGACAGTGTGCAGAAGATCAGACCAACCCCCGCTGCCATCACGGCCAATAGCAGGCTCTCAAGCAACAGCAGGCGCAGCAGACGCCAGCGGGAAGCACCGAGGCTGGCCCGGATTGCCAGTTCCTGGCGCCGCATGGTTGCCCGCGCCAGCATCAGGTTGCCGAGATTCGCGCACGCGGCCACCAACAGCAGCAAGGTCAGCGCCAGTACCGGCAACACCGCGCCATGTGCACCCTCGGACTCACTGGCGCTGAGTTGTGACCGACGTTCCAGCAATCGGACATTGCCGATCGCCAGTTCTGGCAAGCGTCTCGATTCCAGCGTCAGGAGAATCGCCTTGAGGCGATCGGTCATGGCGGGCACGCTTGATTCAGGACGCAACAGCAGGGACGTGACGTATCGCGACGGTTCTTCGTTACCTTGGGCACGACGCATCTGCTGATCGATCACATCGGTGACGAAGAATTGTGGCGGGAACGGCTCAAGCCCTGCGAAAGCCTCGGGCACCACACCGACGATCGTCAGGGTCATGCCGCCCAGCGCGATCGTGTCGCCCAGTCTTCGGCCCTGGGCAGAGAGTTGGCGCCAGAGACGGTCACCCAGGACCACGTTTTCGGACTTCCCCTCGAAGTCGGCGGGCAGCAAAGTGCGCCCTTGTGTGGCGTGTGTCGCCAGGATCGAGAAATAACCGCGACTGACGGCCGCACCGTAGAGCATGCGGGGATCGCGGTCGGTCAACGCCAGGTTGACCTGACGGGACCAGACCA
>JBEIPT010000534.1:0-2317 GCA_040376895.1 Lysobacteraceae bacterium
GCTCCCACAGAAAAAACGATTCGCTGTGTCGGTGTTTCACTGTGGGAGCGGCTTCAGCCGCGATTTTTCGGATCATTGCTTGTTCCGGGCGCGAAGCAAACCGACAACCTCGTCCAACCGATCCCTTATGGCCCGCAACAACACAATCTGTTCGTCATCGCCGGCCGGTTTCACCCGCGACTGCACGGCACCCGAACGCAGCGCTTCTCGCGCTTCCAGAATCCTGGTCCGAAAATCCTGTGCATCAATCACGCCCACCAACATCATGTCGTGGGCCTGCCCCATGCTCTGCCCGGCGGTTTCGAACTTGATCGTGCTCAGATTGAACTGACGAAGGATTGGGCCTTCGATAAAGGTCACGTCCTGAATGTTCTCGAGAGGAATGGTCTTTTCGACCTGAAACAGTATGCCCTTGCGGAACCGCAACATCTTCGGTCCCAGATCACATTCGAGCTTGTCGAAATAGTGCCGCGCCCACCACTGGCCGAGGCCGCATAACCAGATCAATGCCAGCGGCAGCAGGATCAAGGTCATGGCCATCACCGCCGCGACGTAGAGCACCAGATAGGGTTTGATCAACGGATTGAATCGAGCACGAAACACGGTGCTGTCGGAAGCGGAATTCATCGATGGATCCTCCATGCACGGACTGGTCGATCAGTCACCGGGGCTCCATGATGCCAGCGTCCAGCCGAAGGCCCAAACCAATTGCTTGCCTTGCCTGCCCGATCGACTTGCGCAAAGCTTCCGGATTCCGATGCGTAACGTGCTCATGGCAACCAACCTGCTCTGTCGCTGGACCTTCCTGCTCGCCCCAGTGCTGACCCTGGCGGCCTGTTCATCGCCGTCGCCGCCCACTGGCGCCGAATCCACAGTCACACCAAGCGCCCCGGCATTGCCGCCATCAGGAATCCGCGCGTGGCAGGAACAGATGCAGCAAGGCAAAACCACCAGCAGTGCACTCACGCAGGCGTTTCTCGATCGAATCAGCGAACATGACCGTTCTGGCATCAAGTTGAACTCGGTCATCGAGTTGAATCCCAACGCGTTGGCCGAGGCCAGAACGGCCGACGAGGAACGCCAGGCCGGGACAGTGCGGGGTCTGCTGCACGGCATTCCCGTGTTGCTCAAGGACAATATCGATGCCACACCGATGGTGAACTCGGCGGGTTCGATGGCGTTGGCCGAACACCGTCCGAAGTCTGATGCCTTTCTTGTTCAACGGTTGCGTGCAGCGGGTGCCGTCATTCTGGGCAAAACCAATCTCAGCGAATGGGCGAACTTCCGTTCGACCCGATCCACTTCCGGCTGGAGTTCGCGGGGTGGCCAGACACTCAATGCCTACTCGCCGGAGCGTAATCCTTGTGGTTCAAGTGCCGGCACCGGCACTGCCATCGCGGCAAACTTTGCCGTGGTCGGGATCGGCACGGAAACCGATGGCAGCATCATCTGTCCGTCGGCCGTATCGGGGCTCGTGGGACTGAAGCCAACGGTTGGTTTGGTCAGTCGCCAAGGCATCATCCCGATATCTGCGACACAGGACACTGCGGGGCCCATGGCGCGCAGCGTCGAGGATGCTGCCATCACGTTGAACATCCTCGCCGCGGTCGACCCGAGCGACCCGGCCAGCGCCGAAGTGCGATCGGATCGGATCGTCGATTACACGAGTGATCTCGATCCCGATTTCCTGCGCGGACGACGCATCGGCGTGCTGCGCCAGACCATGGGCTTTCATCCCGATGTCGACCGGATCACCGAGCAGGCACTGGAAGTGCTGCGCAGCGCCGGCGCCGAAGTGGTCGATGTGAAGCTGGCGCACTTCAACGATTGGAACGACGCCGAGTTCGAAGTGCTGCTTTACGAATTCAAGGACGGATTGGAGCGCTATCTTCAGGACAGCGGCGCGCCTGTCACCACACTGCAGGCGTTGATCGACTGGAACCGCGAACACGCTGATCAGGTCATGCCGCATTTCGGCCAGGAACTCTTCGAAACCGCCGCAGCGAAAGGCCCATTGACTGAGCAGGCCTACCTCGACGCCCGCGCCAAAGCGAAACAACTGGCGCTGACCGAAGGCATTATCGCCGCGCTCGCCGGTCAAGAACTCGATGTTCTGGTGGCTCCCAGCACGGGCCCTGCGTGGCGGACGGACTGGGTTCTCGGCGATCATTTTGTCGGTGCAGGCTACGGCATCGCAGCTGTTGCCGGCACGCCCAGCATCACGGTGCCATCCGGTGCCGTGGATGGTCTTCCGATCGGCATCACGTTCATGGGGCCGGCGTTTGGTGAAGCGCCCTTGCTGGGTATTGCCTATGCC
>JBEIPT010000431.1:0-3256 GCA_040376895.1 Lysobacteraceae bacterium
CCTTTGTGGCACACGTCGGATTGACTTGGAAACATCCCGACTCAATCACCTCTGGTCCCGGAGTCTTCGGTCTCGGTTGTGCAGAGCCCCCGATTCGGTTCCTTCAATTTGCTGATTCAACAGGCTTTGGACTTTCCCGAATTCCAGGTTCAAGCCTTACCCCAGTTTGAGTGTGTCCTCGTTGGGCGTACTCATTGACCCAAGTCCACCCAGACCGGCTGGACCCATGTATCCCCCGCGAGGCCCCAGCCTCGCGCTGGTGCCTCCTTTTGCCCTGGAGGCACCATGAAGATCGATGTGTTGATGTTGTTGCGCCTGCCCGCTTACGCCGAAGCCGTCATGTCGACGTGGACCGATGCCGAGTTGTACCAGTTTGAAAGGAAGCTGCTGGTGGCCGTCCGTGATCCTCGCCTGGCACCGCTCGTCGATCCGCTGAGCCGCTTGTTGCGGCAGATCGAAGAAGAGTTCCAGGCTCGCTTCGAAATCGAGCAGTTGCTGTAGGTCGTACCGGTGGCGCACAGGGGTGCGCCACCGGGTTCATCCCGATGAACTCTGCTGCAGTGGGTGATGGGTTGCGCGACGTCGTGCGTGAACCCGAAACCGACAGCAAGGAACGGAGGTTGTCCACCCGCGGGTTCGCCACCCGTCCGGGTGGTCGCCTGCTCCAAACCAGGAGTGCACCATGCCTGATCCAGCCCATCCACCCTGTTCAGCCTGTCAGCACGATCAACATGAAGTTGCGTCAGTACCAATGGAGCAGTCTGCTCCGCCACTCAATCAGTCCCTCTTTCCCCGACTGCTTCGGAGTTGGCGTTCGCGTCCACTGCAGCCGTCGCAGATCTGGAAATTGTTGAGTCTGGCTGTTCGTCCGCTGTCGCTGTCGCCATCGCCATCAGGCATCGGGAACTCGTGTTCCAACTCCGATGAACGGCAGCCTTGCCCATGTTGCGGTGTTTTGCCGGACGATTCGCGAGCCAGCGAATCTCGGCGTGCCGAGCTGGTCAAGGCGATGTCAGCGGGAGGAATCGCCGGTACGGTGGTGGCATTGAGTCTCGCCACGATTCTGTCAGTGCTGAGTCTCACGTTCCATGCTTTGGTTCCATCGCGGTTTCACTATCTTGATCCGGAGCAGCTCCAGGCCATTCGCGTTTTTCTGGGCGCAATTCTGGTGTCGGGCCTGCTGTCCGACTACGCACGCAGGCTTGTGAACCGTTGAACTTTTGGCTCCAGCAATTTTTGCGTTTGCCTTGACGGCACGTATTGCCTGATTGTCCAGTGGGCCCCCAGCCCTTGCGGCCGGGGGCCTTTTTTTTATTTCTGCATGGCACACCAAAAAAGAACGGGCCCGAAGGCCCGTTCCAGACTTGCATGAAACTCTGGCGATTATTCGAAACCGTCCAGGAAGATCGACGTCGTTGGCACGGTCACGGTGACGTTGTGCGTCGCCGTGTTGTTCGCTGTCGTGATGTCACCCGGGAGAATCGCACTCAAGGCAGCGGTGTTCGTCAGGTTTCCGGTGAATGCCGGATTGACGGTGCCGCTGATTGTGTAGACCAGCGAGTTGGCACCACCCACGGCGATGCTGTTCGACGTGAAGCTGACGTTGTTGCCGCTCGTGCCATTGGTACCGCACATTGCCGTTCCGTTGGCCACACAGTTGACCGTGACTCCGGTGATATCAGCCGGTACGACATCCGCGAGCGTGAAGCTCGTGGCGGCATCCGGGCCTGCGTTCGTGACCGTAACCGTATACGCGATCGGCTGACCCTGAACCTGGCTGGCCGGACCAGCCACAGCTACTGCGAGATTTGCGTCGGGGCCAGCAGCCGAAACCGATGGGATGAGGCAGAACTCCAGCAAGGTGCCAGTGTCGATACTGGCCCGATCTGCAACATTGAGGGTCCACGTCGCACCCAGATCCTGGGTATCGAATCCACTCAAGGCCTGGGTCGGAATGAACGAACCGGTATAGGACGGCGCGCAGGCGGCGACGCCAGTGCTGGCTTCGTCGTCGAACGTCGTGTCCATGTTGTCCGTCTGGCAACTGGTGCCACCGACGCGCAGGCCGAGGTTCACCGTCGTCGGTGCGCCAGCCGTTGGGGTACGGGTCAGCTTGATTTCCAGGTCACCCACCCAGGAGTGCGTCAACCGGACCTTGACGTTCAGGTCATTGATCAGACCTGCAGGACCCGAAACCACAATCGGTGCATTCACGCCGGTAGCACTGTTGTCCGGAATCGCTGCATTCGGCGACACGCAGATTTCGTTCGCTGTCGTGAACGAACGCGCAACCGCAAACGCTCCGGTGCCGCAAGGCGAAACCGCTTGGACGCGCCAGAAGTAAGTGGTGTTCGCAGACAGCACGACCGCAGGCGTGAAGCTCGTTGTCGTCGGGTTGCCCGTGGCGATGATGTTCGAAAAGCCACTGTCCGTCGCCACCTGAATCGTGTACGAGGTCGCACCGGATACAGCTGCCCAAGTAAACGCAGGGGCTGTCGGTACGCCGGTGGCCAAATCAGCCGGGGCTGTCAGGCTCGGTGCACCCGGAGTTCCGGAAGCCACCGTGACATTGAAGCTGGCTGTGCGGACGATCGGCGAACCGCCACCGTTGGTGGCCGAAACCGTGACCGGATAGACACCGGGTGTCGCGCCGCCAGCCGTGGTCAAGCTCAACTGCGTGGTGGCGCCCGGTGTAGCAACCGGCGTAACCGGATTCGGCGCGAACACGGCCGAAGGGAACACCGTGCCATTGAGGCCCGGAGTGCTCATCGTGACTGAACCCGAGAAGCCGGCAAGAGCAGTCAGCGTGAAGTTCTGCGGCGTGACCGGGGAGCCGGCACAAACTGCAGTGCTGGCACCGCCCGACATGACGAACGTTGGACCCGCGCCAATGTTCTGCACTTCGCCGAAGAACGAGCGCTGCGTGGCGGTCGGGCCGACGAGGCGGTTATCGGTCCACGTCATACCGATGGTGCCGTTACCGGCGGCAACCGACAAGCCGTTGTAGTCGCCCCACTCCTGGCCGTCGGTGATGTTCTGCGACGTGCCGGCACTGACTCGGGTTTCTTCGATCCACGTCGTGCCGCCATCTGGCGAATAGACGTAGTACCAGTCCACCTTGTCACGCAGGCCGGGACCCGAGTTGCGGGTGTCGTAGAAGCCGACATGGACATTGCCGAAGTCGTCGACGTCGAGCCCAGGATGGTAACGGTCGACCGTTGCGAGATCGTTGATCGGATGCGGCGTCGTGGCCTGC
>JBEIPT010000449.1:0-2999 GCA_040376895.1 Lysobacteraceae bacterium
CCGCCGCTCCGGCCGCCGACACGACTGTGGCGCTCGCCGATGTTCAGGATTTCCTGCGCCATCCGGGCAAGTGGTTCGTTCGCCGCCGACTGGGCCTCAGTCTGGATCGCGAGTATTGGGCAGACCCGGACGAAGAACCGCTGCGCCTCAGACCTGCGTACCGGACACGACGCCTTCGCGAATTGCTGGAGCTGAGTCTGGCCGAGGGCGCCGTGCCGGATTCGCCGCCACAGTCCTGGGTTGAACTCGCCACCTTGCCCGTGGGGCAACTCGGTGCCCGATCATTCGCGGCGCTGCGCACGGAGTGCGAAGAGACACTCAATCGTGCCGACTCCGATCTCGGCACATCGTGGCGCAAGCCGGAGCGAATTCTGGCGATCCACGGTTTCGACATTGGCGGACTCGTCGTGCATGGACGCATCCGACTGAAGGATCACGGTCGGATCCTCGCCGAGCTTCACGCCGAGCCCGGGCCACTGCTCGCCGAGTTGTTCGGTCTGGTGGTTGCGGCATTGAGCGAAGGGTCCGGCAAACAACTGCACGTGCTGTTCGAATGGAGCCGGCCTGACCAGTTCAGAAAGAAGTCCGGGATGGAGTTGCCGTCACGGATCGATGTATCTGCGGACCATTCGTACTGGCAGCCCTGGCTGGCGGCCGTAACGTCGGCCTATCTTTCTGCTTATCGGCAACCGCTCCTGTTGCCGTGGCATGCCGCCATGGTTGCGTGGAATTACATGGACGCCGAAAGCTCGGCCCGGTTGGCTTCAGCCGAGAAGGACTTTTTCAGCGAAGGCTTCAAGAACGGCGAACATGCGGATCCCCACTGGCGCATGCTGATCGGCCGGGGGGCACTGTTTGCCGACGCCGCAGCCGGTGCGCTGTTCCTCGACCAATCGGCGCAATTGCTGCAGCCAGTTTTCGATGCCATGCAGGCCTACGCGCCCGGCTCTTCAGCGGGCGAGTCAGACTGATCAGGGCAGAATCTGAAGATTCGCCTTGGCGACCTGTAGCCACTTCGCACCCTGTTCGGCAAAATTGACCTGAACAGTCGCGAGTGGGCCCTGGCCCTGGAAATTGATCACAACACCCTCGCCGAACAAGTGATGCTGCACACGTTGTCCGAGCTTGATGGCCGGGGTCTCGACCAGATTGCCGCGCAGCAGTCCGCGCTCCGCGAGGTAACCTTCGGCGCTTCGACCAAACGCACTCGGTCGGCTGACCTGCACTTTCGGGCGCACTTCCATCAGCACATCGGGCGGCAGATCCGACAGGAAACGCGAGGGTCGGTTGTAGTTCTCGACGCCATGCCATCGACGTGATTCGGCGTAAGTCAGAACCAGCTTGCTGCGCGCACGGGTAATGCCGACATAAGCCAGGCGACGCTCTTCTTCGAGCCGGTCATCCTGCTCCAGGGATTTCTGACTCGGGAACAAGCCGTCTTCCCATCCGACGAGGAACACCACCGGGAATTCCAGACCTTTGGCCGAATGCAGGGTCATCAACTGAACGCAATCTTCCCAGGCTTCGCCTTCGGCCGCGCCAGATTCGAGGGCTGCGTGAGCGAGGAACGCAGCGACTTCACTCATGCCGGCATCGAGGTCCTCCGGGCTGCGGACAAATCGCGACGCGACGGTGATCAGTTCGTCGAGATTCTCCAGCCTGGATTCGGACTGCTCCTTGCCTTCCTGCTCGTAATGGGCACGCAAGCCAGCCAGTTCAATTGCACGCGTAACTCGCTCGGCCAGATCCGGTTCACTCTCCGGCGGCTGAATCCGTTCGATCAACTCGGCGAACCCGCGGAGTGCCGACTTGGCTCGCGCCGGCAAGGTGCCCCCTTCAAGCTCGCGCTGCAGCGCGTCCCACATCGACAGACTTTCGGCACGCGCCCGGATGCGCAAGGCATCGAGTGTTTTTTCGCCGATTCCTCGGGGTGGCGTATTCACTGCGCGCTCGAATGAGGCATCGTCGGCGCGCAGGAACGACAAGCGCAGATAAGCGAGTGAATCCTTGATTTCGGCGCGTTCGAAGAAGCGCAATCCGCCGTAAACCCGGTAGGGAATCTGGGCGATGACGAGCGCTTCTTCGAACACTCGCGACTGCGCGTTCGATCGGTACAGGATGGCGCAGTCGGACCGCCGCTTGTCTTCCTTCACTGCGGCCTTGATGCGCTCGATGACAAATCGCGCTTCATCCTGTTCGTTGAACGCGGCATACAGATCGATGGTGTCGCCCTTGCCTGCCGAGGTCCACAGTGTCTTGCCGACACGCGAAGAATTCTTGGCGATGACCGCGTTCGCGGCCTGAAGGATGTTGCCGCTGGAGCGGTAATTCTGTTCCAGCCGCAACGTCGTGGCGCCCGGGAAGTCACGCAGGAACTGGCGGACGTTCTCGACTTTCGCTCCGCGCCAACCATAGATGGCCTGATCATCGTCGCCGACGACGAACACCTGCGCACTGTCTCCGGCCAGCAGGCGAATCCATGCATATTGCAGCGTGTTGGTATCCTGGAACTCGTCGATCAGCAGATATCGGAACCGCTCGCGGTAGTGCGCCAGCAAAGCATCGTCGTGCAGCCAGAGTTCGTGCGCCCGCAACAACAGTTCGGCGAAATCGATCAGGCCCGATCGCTGGCAATGTTGCTCATACGCCTGATAAATCTCGACGAAGGTGCGGGTCGATGGGTGGTAATCGATGTTGATGTGATCGGGACGTTTGCCTTCGTCCTTCATGGCGTTGATGAACGCCGCCGCCTGGCGAGCCGGCCACTTCGAATCATCAAGGCCCAGGCCCTGGATCACCCGCTTCAGCAGACGCACCTGATCGTCGGCATCGAGGATCTGGAACGTGTCCGGCAGTTTGGCCTCGCGATGGTGCTGCCGCAACAGTCGGTGGGCAATGCCATGGAAGGTGCCGATCCACAGGCCACGCGTACCACGTGGCATCAAGGCTTCAGCGCGTTGGCGCATTTCACCTGCGGCCTTGTTCGTGAAGGTCACGGC
>JBEIPT010000317.1:0-4561 GCA_040376895.1 Lysobacteraceae bacterium
GCTGTGGATTGCTTCGCGGACGACATTGTTGCCGCGGAACGAAAAGCTGACGTTGGACACACCACCGGAGATGTGTGCGCGCGGAAATCGCGCCTTGAGTTCGGCGCAGGCCTCGATGAAATCCAGCGCGTAACGGTTGTGCTCCTCGATCCCCGTGGCGACCGCAAAGATGTTGGGATCGAAGATGATGTCGTCGGGCGCGAAGCCGATCGTGCCGGTCAGCAGTTCATAGGAGCGCGTGAGGATGTCGACCTTGCGTGCGAGCGTATCGGCCTGGCCGGTCTCATCGAATGCCATGACCACCACGGCCGCGCCATAACGACGCAGCAGACGGGCCTGTGCCAGAAAACTCTCTTCGCCTTCCTTCAGGGAGATGGAGTTGACGATCGGCTTGCCCTGAACACACTTCAACCCCGCTTCGAGCACCGTCCATTTCGACGAGTCGATCATGAAGGGCACCCGCGCGATGTCGGGTTCGGCAGCGATCAGGTTCAGATACCGCGACATCGCGGCTTCAGAATCGAGCAGGCCTTCGTCCATGTTCACGTCGATGATCTGTGCGCCGCTGGCCACTTGCTGGCGCGCCACATCCACCGCAGCATCGTAACGATCGTCCTTGATCAGCTTCCGGAACTGCGCCGAACCGGTCACATTGGTTCGTTCGCCCACGTTGATGAAATTGGCGTTGGCATCGATCCGCAAAGGTTCGAGACCGGACAGGCACGTGAGCGTGGGGGCCGGTGCCGGCTTGCGGGGAGGATGTGATGCCACGACATCGCGGATCGCACTGATGTGCGCCGGTGTGGTGCCGCAGCAGCCACCGACAATGTTCAACAGACCTTGGCTGGCGAAGTCGCCGATCACCTCGGCCATCATCTCCGGTGATTCGTCGTAACCACCGAACGCATTGGGCAGACCGGCGTTGGGATGGACGCTGACGAGGCACTCGGCGGTGCCGGACAGCACATCGAGGTGAGCATGCAGGTCACGCGCACCGAGTGCACAATTGAGGCCGATGGCAAGGGGTTCGGCGTGTCGCACCGAGTACCAGAACGCTTCCGCCGTCTGGCCGGACAGAGTGCGGCCGGAGCGATCGGTGATCGTGCCGGAGATCATCACCGGCCAGCGTTCTCCACGGGCTTCGAATACGGTATCGATCGCAAACAGCGCAGCCTTGGCGTTCAGTGTGTCGAAGATCGTTTCGACCATGATGATGTCGGCACCTCCTTCGATCAGGCCCTCGGTCGCCTCGCGGTAGGCGACGACCAGAGTGTCGAAATCGATGTTGCGCATGCCCGGATTGTTGACGTCGGGCGACAACGAGGCGGTGCGATTGGTCGGGCCGATGACGCCGACGACAAATCTTGGACGATTCGGGGTCTTCGTTTCCATCACGTCACATTCGGCGCGCGCCAGCGCAGCACCGGCAACATTCAGCTCTCGTGCGAGGTGCTCCAGTCGATAGTCGGCCTGGCTGATCGTGGTGGCGTTGAACGTGTTCGTTTCGATCAGATCGGCACCCGCTTCCAGATAGGCACGGTGCACTTCGCGAATCAGCTCTGGCCGACTCAAGCTCAGAAGATCGTTGTTGCCTTTGAGGTCGCAGCCGCCGGCGTGATGGTGGCCGGGTGTCGAGCAAGCATCGGCTCGGGCGAACCGGTCGCCACGATACCCAGCCTCGTCAAGCTGGTACGCCTGCAACATGGTGCCCATGGCACCGTCGAGGATCAGGATCCGTTCGGACAGGGCACGCGTCAGCGAATTGACTCGCTCGGGATGGGCGTAAGGCAATCGACGTGTGTTCAGTGGTGCGGTCATCAAGGTTTCCTGGCGAGCAGAGTCAGCACTTCAAAATGCGGCGGGCGGCGTTCGCGCGAACTGATTTCACAGTCGAGCACTTCCAGTCCTTGCTTGCGGCAAAGTTTGCGGAGTTCTTCGGGTTTGAATCCGAGGTTGCGATGGTCGAACGTTTCGGCGGCCTGGCGATGCTGGTGGGCATTCAAGGTCATCGCGAGCAACCGACCGCCCGGACGCAAGACGCGAGTGGCTTCAGCGATCGCGCGCGCCGGCTCTTCGCTGTAGGTCAGTGCGTGCATCAGCAACACCAAGTCAAAAGTGGCATCGGCAAAAGGCAGAGCGTGCATGTCGCCGTGTTCGGCGCGGGCATGGCGAAGGGGCTTCAGGCGCAGCGCGGCGGCTTCGACCATCCGATCATTGCTGTCCAGGCAAACAATGCTGCGAGCGTGCGTTGCCAGCAATTCGCCGAGGACTCCATCGCCGGACGCCACGTCCAGCACATCACCCAGTTCGACCAGATGCATCATGCCGCGTGCGAGTGCTTCCCACGTGCGTCCGGGCGAGTAATGGCGCTCCATCGAGCCGGCCACACTGTCGGCCCAGCCTTCTTCACGGGCACGTTTCTTCAGCACTTCCGGCAAACGTTTGCGGTCGTCGTCGAGCAGTGCATCGCCAACGATCTGGCGTGTGGTCGCCCACAACCCGGCAACGGCACCGGTCAGATCGGTGTTGAAGCGGTAATACGCCAGCACGCCGGCACGGCGATCGCGCACCAGATCGTGCTCCTTGAGCTTCGCCAGGTGGGTTGATACCCGCGGCTGCGCGAGCTGAGTGATCTGCGACAACTCGGCAACCGTCAGCTCCTCCTGCTCGAGCAGCACGAGCAGGCGCACACGGGTCGCATCGGAAAGTGTGCGAAACAGGCTGGAACAATCACTCAGATCCACGTCTATCGTTCTATCGCGATAAAAAGATTTAGCGACAGTAACGGGCGAGGCTTGGTGCAGTCAATCCAATGGCATTCTTTTGATTCGTGATGATGATGTGCAGAAGGCTGGGCATCGCGCTGCGCCGCCCAGCCTGCGCCGCAGCCTAAGGCAGTGCTCGATTGGCCAAGTTGCCTTCGAAGTCACCCATGGTTGCGGTGATCGCCCGATATTCGGTGACCAGGGTTGGGTCGGCCGGCATGGCTTCTGCCAGGGCCACGAGCACTTGGCGCTTTTCGAAATCGGAGTCGATGCCTCGGGTGGCTGTGAGGATCATCCGGGCTCGACCGGTATTCACCGCGCCGGCGTCGATCAGACCGGCGAGTGCCGTTCGCCGCTCGAAGTCGGATTGGAGTCCTGCAATCGCTTTGGCGTAGGCCAATTCGGTCGATTGGTCGGTGGCCAGCAGCGGCGCCAGTTCGGTCAGCACTTGCCGCGCTTCGAAGTCCGATTGGATGCCGGCGCAAGCCTTGAGGATGAGCTTGATTTGGTCAGCATCATTTGGCTTGCGGTCAATCAACGCAGTCAAAGCCGTACGCTTCTCGAAATCGGATTGCATTGATTCGACGCTGCCGAACCAGCTGGCTGCCAGTGCCGCGTCCTTGCCGAATCGGTCGATGGCTTGTACCAGAATGCTTCGTTTTTCGAAGTCGGATTGCAGCCTGGAGGTGTGCTCAAAGGCCTGTTCAAAGTGTGCGCCCGTGAATGTGGCCCGTTCGAACAGGGCTTCAAGCGTGTTGCGGTATTCGAAGTCCGATTGGGTACGCATGGCCAAAGTCAGTGCGGCACCGAGTTCCGCGTCGGCCAGCGGGTGTTGGCTTGCGAGTGCAACCAAATGCAGGCGCCGCGGGAAGTCGCCGTGAATCTTCGCAATCGTTTGCAGGGCAGTCGAAGCGCCGCCGTCGCGAAGATTGCGTGTAATGCGTGCTTCGGCACCATGACCGGTTTCAAGCAACAAACCTGGCAACACTGAACCCAGCCACGCTTGTGCGCGGGCATCGAATGGCTGCTCCTTGCCATCGATCCAATAGCGCCGAACGATCTTGCCGGAGTCGCGACTGAATTCAACTTCGTGTTTGACGTCGTCACGGTCGTGTTCGATTCGCAGACTCGCGCCTTCATCCATGTGTGCGACGTCGGTTTCGGTGTCGTTGAATACATAACTGCCGCTCGACTCAAGCTTGAACGATTGGTGGTCGTCTTCGAAGGTCAAGCGTTCGGAATCGTCGAACCACAAGAAACCACCATCCTTGCGAATCTGCAGCGAGCTGTTTGCGGGCACTGTCGGTACCGCCGGTACCGCCGGTAGTGCCGGTACTGCGGGCAGATTCGGGAGAGCCGGAAGCGAAGGGATGGCAGGCACGGCAGGGAGCGCTGGTAGTGCAGGCAAGCTTGGGTCTGCTGACGCGCCGGACAAGGACGGCGGTTCGGGTGGTGCGGGCGGCGCCGGTGGTGGCGGTGGTGGTGCCGGTGGTGCCGGTGGTGCCGGTGGTGCCGGTGGTGCCGGTGGTGCCGGTGGTGCCGGAGCCGCTGGTGCGGCTGTTGCAGACGCTGGGTGAGCCGGAGTAGCCGGAGCTGCCGGTCTTGTTGCAGCGCGCGAGGTTTCGAGCGGTTTTTCCTGAGCCTTGGTCGGGATCAACAGCGATCCGCCGATGATGACGCCGATCAGGGCCAGCTGGCCCAGCCGGGAAACGGGACGTTCCTTGTTCATGATCAGACTCCTGTTCAAGAGGTGTTGCACGCGGGCCAACAGGCCGCTGTCGGTGTTCCACATGGCC
>JBEIPT010000130.1:0-9141 GCA_040376895.1 Lysobacteraceae bacterium
AGACGGCCGTGGTGATTCCGCCGCAGAACGATGTAGACATCTTCGCGCATGATCTCGGCTACATCGCGATCATCGAAGACGGCCGCCTGTTGGGGTTCAACGTGACTGCCGGCGGTGGCCTGGGCACCTCCCATGGCAACCTCAAGACCTACCCGAGGCTGGCGGATCTGCTGGGGTTCATCACGCCGGAGCAGACCCTCGCCTTTGCCGAAGCCGTGCTCACGACACAACGCGATTTTGGTGACCGCACCAGCCGCGACAATTCCAAACTCAAGTACACGATCATCGATCGTGGACTGGATTGGTTCAAGGCGGAAGTCGAACGACGCCTGGGCTTTGAACTGGCGCCGGTGCGGCCGTTCACGTTTACCGGCCAAGGTGATCGCTTTGGCTGGAACGAGGGTGCCGACGGGCGTTGGCACCTGAACCTGCGGATTCCGGCCGGCCGGATCCGGGACACCGCCGATCGCCCGTGGCTGAGCGGCCTCGAAGCGATCGCCCGAGTCCACGAGGGTGATTTCCGGCTGTCGCCGAACCAGAATCTGGTGATTGCCGGTGTGCCGGCAGCACGCCGCGAAGAAATTGAAATTCTGGTTCGCCAGTACGCGCTGGATCTGTACACCGCACAAACTCCGCTGCAGCGCGACGCACTCGCCTGTGTTGCGTTTCCGACGTGCCCATTGGCCATGGCCGAAGCCGAGCGGTACCTGCCGGATCTGCTCGGCAAGGTCTCTGCTTTGCAAGCACGTCATGGCGTGCTGAACGACCCGTTGGTGCTGCGGATTACCGGTTGCCCGAATGGTTGCGCGCGCCCCTACCTCGCTGAAGTGGCGTTGATCGGCAAAGCACTCGGTCGCTACAACCTGCTGCTGGGTGGTTCGGTGCAGGGTGATCGTCTGGCCGTCCTGTATCGGGAAAACATTGGCGAACCGGAATTCCTCGACGTGCTCGATGGCCTGCTTGGGCGTTATGCCGCAGAGCGGGAGACCGGCGAACGCTTCGGTGACTTCCTGCACCGGCGGGGTGTGCTGGATGGTCTGCACGGTGTCCATCGTGAGCGGGGTGCAGCATGAGCCTGCTCGACATCGAACTGCTGGCAAATGACCCGGCTGCACTGGCCGAGTTCAACCGCGAACTTGCGGTGAAACGTGCCGAGGAGCGAGTCGAATTTGCGCTCGAACACTTGCCTGGCGCGCATGCCCTGTCGTCCAGCTTTGGTGCACAGGCGGCCGTGTCGTTGAGCCTGGTGACCAAACAGGCACCGACCATTCCCGTGCTCGTCGTCGATACCGGTTACCTGTTTCCGGAAACCTATCAATTCATCGATAACTTGCAGTCGCGACTGAATCTCAATCTGCATGTATTGCAGAGCGCGCAATCGACCGCCTGGTTCGAAGCGCGCTGGGGCAAGTTGTGGGAGCAGGGTGTCGAAGGCATCTCGCGCTACAACCAGTTGCGCAAGGTCGAGCCGATGAAGACTGCACTGGCGAATCTGGGTGTTGGCACTTGGTTCGCAGGTCTGCGTCGTCTGCAGTCGGAGTCACGCAGCCAACTCGACGTGCTGACTGTGCAGGACGGTCGCTTCAAGGTGCATCCCATCGTGGACTGGACGGACCGTGATGTCTGGCGATATCTGAATCAGCATGGTCTGCCGTATCACCCGCTGTGGCATCAGGGTTACGTCTCGATCGGCGACACCCATACCACCCGCCCGCTGATGGCCGACATGCGCGAGGAAGACACCCGCTTCTTCGGCCTCAAACGCGAATGTGGTTTGCACGAAGCCAGCGAGGAACTGCAATGAGCCTCCTTTGTGCACGGCGCATGTGTTGCTGCGACCGAATGTGTCGCTGTTGACGCACACCTCATCCCGTCTTTCGCGGCGTCTGCCGCGCCCATTCTGAATCCTTGAACTTCCCCTGTCGGAGCCCCGAATCATGTCCGTGTCCCAAGCTGCCCTGAAACAAGTTGTGCTGGAAGAAACCCCGAACGCCGCGACCCCTGAACTGAACGTGCCATACGGTGGTGTGCTGCGTGATCTCCTGGTCGGCGCCGATGAATCAGCCGCACTGAAAGCGCGCATCGGCACATTGCCGAGCATCGATCTGACCGATCGCCAGTTGTGCGATCTCGAACTGCTGTTGAACGGTTCGTTTTCGCCGCTGAAGGGTTTTCTCAATGAAGCTGACTACCAATCGGTTGTGCAGGACCTACGCCTGGCCGATGGAACGCTGTGGCCGCTGCCGGTGACACTGGACGTTGCGGAAACGCTGGCGGAACAAGTCCAGGTCGGGGGTGAGCTGGTGCTGCGGGATGGCGAAGGTACTCCGCTGGCTGTGCTGGCCATCGAGAGTGTCTATCGACCGGACCTGGATCGTGAAGCCCTGCTGGTCTTTGGTACGCAAGATCAATTGCATCCGGCGGTTGCCGATCTCAAGAAGCGCACCCAGCCGGTGTACCTCGGCGGTACGCTGAAGGGCATTGCGCTGCCGCGTCACTTCGATTTCGAGTCGCTGCGCCAGACGCCAGCGCAAGTGCGTGCCGATCTGTCGGCGCGCGGTTGGGATCGATTCGTTGCCTTCCAGACGCGCAATCCGATCCATCGTGCGCATCAGGAACTCACCGTTCGTGCTGCCGCGAAGGCCGGCGGCAAGGTGCTCTTGCAGCCGGTGGTCGGGCGCACCAAGCCAGGCGACGTCGATCATTACACGCGCGTGCGCTGCTACCAGGCGATCCTGAAACACTACCCGAAGGGCAGCGTCCAGCTGTCGCTGCTGCCGCTGGCCATGCGCATGGGTGGCCCGCGCGAGGCCGTGTTGCACGCCATCATCCGCAAGAACTACGGCGCCAGCCATTTCATCGTCGGTCGCGATCATGCCGGCCCTGGCAACGATGCCACCGGCAAGCCGTTCTATGAGCCTTACGCGGCACAGGAACTGCTGGTGAAGCACCAGCAGGAATTGGGCATTACCGTGCTGCCATTCCCGGCGCTCGTGTACGCCAGCAATCGCAAGACCTACGTCGCGCAGAACGAGATCAAACCCGACGACGTCATCGAAGACATATCCGGTACCGAACTGCGCCGACGCCTGGTGCAGGGCGAGGGCATCCCGGAGTGGTTCACGTATCCGGAAGTGGCCGAAGTGCTTCGGTCGCGCTATCCGGCCAAAGGTGCACGCGGTGGGGTGGTGTTCTTCACTGGTTTGTCGGGTGCGGGCAAGTCGACAATCGCCAATGCCTTGATTGCGCGATTGTCGGAACAGACCTCGCGTTCCGTCACCTTGCTCGATGGTGATCTCGTCCGCAAACATCTTTCGAAGGGACTGGGGTTCAGCCGCGAAGACCGTTCCGCGAACGTCCAGCGGATCGGCTTTGTTGCCGCCGAAGTGGCGAGACATGGTGGTCTGGCCGTGTGCGCACCTATTGCGCCATACGCCGACGACCGCAAGTTCGCGCGTGATCTGGCCACTGGCGCCGGTGCCGCGTTCATCGAAGTCTTCGTGGCCACCAGCCTGTCGACCTGCGAAGCGCGTGACCGCAAGGGCCTGTATGCCCAGGCTCGGGCTGGCAAGCTCAAACAATTCACCGGCATCGACGACCCGTATGAAGCACCGACTGCGGCAGAACTGCAGTTCGATACCGAAGGTCGTGATCCGGGCGAGCTGGCCGATGCGATCATTGGCAGTTTGCGCAGCGCCGGCGTGATTTGACTTGGCACCCTTGTGCTTCGCTGCGCCAAGCACAAGAGCGAAGTGTTTACCTAAACGCCTCCCAAGCCTCCCCGAATATCGGGGAGGCTGCGGCTAGTCTGAAATTTCGTGGCATCGCGGCTAAAGCCGCTCCCACAGTGCAAAGATTGTCGCGCACTCGCGAAAAAGCCAGAACCTGTGGGAGCGGCTTTAGCCGCGATGCGGGCATGACCGTTTGCCCTCGAAGTCCCTGCCTGCCCGAGCTAAACTCGAGGGATCAGGCACCGATCCCATGACCACCACCGAAATCCTGCCGCTGTTTCCGTTGAACACCGTGCTGTATCCCGGCTCGATGTTGTCGCTGCGGATTTTTGAAGCGCGTTACCTCGACTTGGTGAAGCGCTGCGCGCGTGACAACGCCGTGTTCGGCATCGTGCTGATTGCCGCCGGGCCGGAAGCGGGTGGTCCGGCTCATCCTCTGCCGATTGGCACGACTGCACGGATCGTCGACTTCAGTACCCTGCCGGATGGGCTCTTGGGTATCACGGTGGTGGGCGAACACCGATTCACGACCACACGTGCCTGGGTCGAGCCGAACGGGCTGCGACAAGCGGACATCGCCTGGCTTCCGGTAGATCCTTCGCTCGAACTGCCGGCGGAGTTCGGCCTGTTCGAGTTGTTGCTGCGTCGACTCGCCGATGAAGGTGACGATCTTTTGCGTGAAGCCGCCAAGATCGATTTCGACGAAGCGGCATGGGTGGCCTGGCGCTTGGCCGAGCGACTGCCGCTGACGTCTGACGAGCGGTACCAGTTGCTCGAACTTGACGATGTCCACGCGCGGCTGCGCCAGTTGGCCGAGTGGTTGCCGCGGTTTCAGTCGGACTGAGTGGTCCGCGGCAGAGATACGTCGTCGACCAGATAAAGCGGTCGCATTTTGCTCTCTTCGAACAAGCGGCCGAGATATTCGCCGATCAGGCCGAGTGCGATCAACTGCACGCCGCCCAGGAACAGCATCACCACCATCAGGCTCGGATAACCGCGCACGGATTCTCCGTAAGCCAGCGTCTTGAATACGATCCAGGCACCAAACACGAATGCTACGCCTGCGGTGCCGGCGCCGATGTACGTAGCAAGCCTGAGCGGCACTGTTGAAAACGACGTGATGCCTTCCAGCGCAAAATTCCACAATTTCCAGTAATTGAATTTGCTGGTGCCGGCCACGCGCGGTGCGCGCTCGTAAGGCACGCCGATCGAGCGGAAGCCGACCCAGCCGAACAGGCCCTTCATGAATCGGTTGCGCTCGCGAAGCTGGCGCAGTGCCATCACCGCGCGTCGCGACAACAATCGGAAATCACCGGTATCACGTGGAATCGGTGTGCGACTCATGCGATCGATGACGCGATAGAAGCCGGCGGCAGTGATTTTTTTCAGTGCGGTTTCGCCGGCACGCGACCGGCGCACGCCGTAGACGTTGTCGTACCCCTGCTCGAAGTACTTCCAGAACTCGAGGACTACCTCGGGCGGATCTTGCAGATCGGCATCCAGCAGCACCACGGCATCGGCGTCGGCGACGTCGAGTCCGGCGCTCATCGCGATTTCCTTGCCGAAATTGCGCGCCAGGCGCACGTAGCCGATTCGGTCATCCTGCGCCGCCAGTTTGGCCAACTGCTCGCCACTGCCGTCTGTGCTGCCATCGTCGACGAGCAGCAGCCGCAAGTCGGCGGGTACGTCCGCAAGTGCCGCCAGCACTCGCGGAACGAGCATCGGCAGTGCTTCCGCTTCGTTGAACACGGGGATCAGAATGCACAGGCTGGGGCGGGTTGATTCAGTCATTTTCGCGGCAGGGTGTGATGCGGTGCACCAATGTGGCGGATTCAAACATCCGTTGCAATCAATCGGACGCACTGCCTATGATACCCGTGCGCTGAGCCCGGATTGTTCATGGGTCTGGTCGAGTGGGAAGCCATGGGAGTGGCGCGACGCAGGGAAGGAGAGAGATTCATTTCTGTCCAGATCCGGTGGCGCGCCGTTCACTGTCGCCAAAACCCGACCGCAAGCGCCGGCTGAGCAATCCGTCGGTGTTTGCACCATGACCAATACGTGCTTGGGGGCGCTCCCCGATTTCTCTGACGAAAAGGAAAACAAGCATGCAGGCCCGTATTCTTTTGGCTACTGCCTTGTCGTCGATTCTGTTGGCTGCCTGCTCAAGCAGCAGCAACAGCCCGCGTGCCGTTCCATCGGAACCTGCGCGAAATGATGACGGCTCACTGGTGACTGGCGTCATCTCAGCACGATTTGATCCAGCAACCGGCGTTGTGCCGTTCCCCACCGACCTGCTGCTGTCCGGTACCCGCGACCTGACCATCAACATCCCGGTTGCGAACCCGAACAACTTCGGCGATCCGCAAGTGGCGCTGAATGCGCTGGACGGTTGGTCGACGGTGGCCCCGGGCCGCTTCCAGACCACCGCCCCGGCACGCGACAACTCGCTCGTCGCCGGCAGCACCGTCCGCATGTTCCAGGTCACGATCAATCCGGCCACCCGCGCCGTGACGGGCGTGACCCGCGAACTGGCCGGCACGGAGTTCGCCGTCGTCAAGTCTTCGAGTGACCCGACCGGCAATACGGTTGGTGTGGTGCCACTCGTTCCGCTGCAGCAGCTCACGTCTTATCTCGTGGTCGTCACCGACGACGTCAAGGACGCTGCCGGCAACGACATGACCTCGGACACGACCTACGGTCTGGTCCGTCGTACCTCGCCGCTGATCAGTCCGGTCACGCAGACGAATCAGCCGACGTGCGCAACGACCGCTACCTCGACGGTGCCGCTGCTGCCGGCCGCCAGCGCCTGTTCGCTGGAACCGCTGCGCTTGATCACGAACACGCAGGAAGCCGCCGCCATCGGCCGTGGTATCGCCCGCGACGAAATCGTGCTGACCTGGGTGTTCACCACACAGAGCACCACGGTTGTGTTGAACGCCATGCGTTCGACGACCGTCGCAGGTACCGCAACGCTGGCACCTAGTGGTCTGACGATCGCCGCCGCCGGCTTGCCGCCGATCGCCGACATCGTCGTCGGTGTGATGCCGGTACGTTACTTCCTGACGGCACCGTCCGCTTCGAACCCGACCGCGCCGCTGACGTCGTTCTGGCGTGCCGCCCCGGGCGCCTACGTGCCGCCGTTCAACGCCGCCGGGCTCGATGCCACGTCGACGAACGTCACGTTCGCCAACCCGTTCCCGGTGTCGACCGGCACGCAGAACGTGCCGGTGCTGATGACGGTACCCAATGCTGCCTCGGGTCGCACGAAACCAGCCGCTGGCTGGCCGGTCGTGATCTTCCAGCACGGCATCACGCGCAATCGTACGGACATGCTGGCGATCTCCGCCACGCTGGCCGCGCAGGGTTTCGCCGTTGTCGCCATCGACCAGCCGCTGCACGGTGTCCGCGCCGCCGACGGTGCCACCGCCGCGTTCTACATCGAGAACACGCCGTTTGCGCCGATCTCGTCGGAGCGTACGTTCGACCTCGATCTGAGCAACAACACAACCGGTGCTGCTGGCCCCGATGGTGTCGTCGACAGCTCGGGTACCTACTTCATCAATCTGTCCAGCCTGCTGAGCTCGCGTGACAACCTGCGCCAGTCGGTGTCCGACCTGTTCACGCTCGCCAAGACGATTCCGTCGATGAGTGTTGATGGTGACGCCGTGGCCGACCTCGATGCCTCGCGCATCTACTTCGTCGGTCAGTCGCTCGGCTCGATCGTCGGCCTGAACTTCGTCGCTCTCGAGCCGTCCGTGACCACTTCGGTCCTGTCGGTTCCGGGTGGCGGCATCGCTCAGTTGTTGAACAACTCGCCGACGTTCGGTCCGCGCATCCGCGCCGGTCTGGCCGCTCAAGGCGTGAACGCCGGTACGGCAGCATTCGACCAGTTCATGGGTGCAGCCCAGCAGGCAGTGGATTCGGGTGACCCGATCAACTTCGCCTTCGCTGCTGCCGGTGAACGGATCCTGCTGCACGAAGTGGTGGGTACCAGCCCGGCCACCTCCGACCAGGTCGTCCCGAACTTTGCAGCTACCGCTCCGCTTGCAGGCACCGAGCCGCTGATTCGCGCCCTTGGCCTGCCGGCCATCACGGCCACCGTCCAGTCGGCTGGCGTTCGTGGTGTGGTCCGGTTCACCGCCGGTGACCACGGTTCGCTGCTGAGCCCGGCTTCCTCGTTGGCCGCGACCACCGAAATGCAGACCCAGATGGCGAGCATGATCGTGAGCAACGGTCAGGCGGTGCAGGTGACCAACACCGCCGTCATCCGCACGCAATAAGACGAAGACACGGAGACAGAACATGAAAGCAAACAAGACTACCCCGCGTGCTCGTCGCCCCTTGCTTGGCCGCGCAGTTGTATTCGCGCTGGCCAGCGGCGCCTTCGCGCAAGCCCAGGCCGTCGACTTCGCCTTCGGCGACGACTGGTCGGGCAGCGTGCAGACGCAGCTCTCCTACGGCGTGTCGATGCGCGTCCAGGAACGTGACGAAGAACTGATCGGTCTCGCCAACATCAACCCGCTGATCGGCACCCGTCCGCTCGGCGAACAGTTGGTCGCGCCGGGCCGCTTCTCGGTGAACTCCGACGACGGCAACCTGAACTACGACGATGGCGATTTCTTCTCGAACGCAGTCAAGGCGACGAGCGAACTGAGCCTTAACTACCGCGAGAACATGGGCGCATTCGTGCGCGCCAGCTACTTCTACGACTTCGAGAACGTCGATCGTCGTGAACTCGGCAAGTTCGCCAAACAGAAGGTCGGCAAGGATTTCCAGCTGCTCGACGCGTTCGTGTTCTGGAACTACGACCTGGCCGGCAAGGAAGGCAGCGTGCGTCTGGGTCGCCAGGTGGTGAGCTGGGGTGAGAGCACGTTCATCCAGAACGGCATCAACGTGATCAACCCGGTCGATGTGTCCAAGCTGCGCGTGGCAGGCTCCGAACTGAAGGAAGCCTTCCTGCCGGTCGAGATGCTCTACACCACGTTCAACTTCACCGAGAACCTCTCGGCCGAAGCGCTGTACATGTTCGAGTTCGAACAGACCGAGCCGGATCCGGTGGGTACATACTTCAGCACCAACGATTTCGCCACGCTCGACGGCGAGTTCGTCATGCTGAACTTCGGCCGCAACAACGAGCCGCAGTCGTTCCAGGCGTGCCAGCGCGGCCTCGTGCCAACCAGCAATGCGCTTGAGTTCGCGAACTGCAGCGCCGCGGTCGGTCGCGCTCCGGATCGTTTCGCCAGCGATGACGGCCAGTACGGTTTTGCCCTGCGTTATTTTGCCGACCAGTTGGCGAGCACCGAGTTCGGTTTCTACTTCCTGAACTACCACAGCCGCCTGCCGCTCATTTCCGGTATCGCGATCACGAACTCAAGTCCGGCTTCGGGTCGTTACTTCATCGAGTATCCGG
>JBEIPT010000030.1:0-15101 GCA_040376895.1 Lysobacteraceae bacterium
GCTGTGGCCGCAGGATTGGTCGGATGCGCCCTGGCTGCTGCCCGAAGCCCTGTTCAGACCCGACGATCTGCCCAAGGTCCGTATTGCCTGGACCGGCAATGTCTGGCTGCTGTGCGGGTTGCTGGCGATCTATTGGCGGCGTCTGGCGACCACTGGCGCACCTCCGCCGGCACGGCAAACGGGCTGGTTGCTGTGGCCCTTGGCACTGCTCGGTTTGGTGCTGCTGCTGGCGTGGCGATATGAGACCCGGGGCGCAGACGGCAATTACTACCTGATTCCGGTCACCGCGGCTTTTGTGATCGGCCTGAGTGCCGCCACGCGAGCGTGCGTGACGCGTGCGCAGGTGCTCGGACTGACGTCACTGCTGGTGGTTTGTCTGGGGTTGCAGGTCACACTGAGTTTTCTCAGTGCCGGGTGGTCACCCCCCGGTACCCGGACGCTCGATCTCGACCTCGGTCGGTCGACTTTCGATACCGTCGAGCGGCTGCAGGCAGAGCGCGAGCGGGTCCAACTGCAAGAGGTCAACACGTTGCTGTCGGGTTTGCCCGCGGCCACCAGAACCTTGGTGGTCGGGCCAAGTCCGGCGGCGCACCTGCTGCCGACCCGGGTGGAAGCATTGGAGAACATTTCATTCTCGCGCCCGGAGTACATCGCCGACGGCAAAGGTTTCCACGAATTTCTTCGGGTGAGCTGCATCAGCCATATCGTCGTCGACAAACTCGACAAACCCGAGTTGTATCAAAGTCTGCTTCTCGCCTTGGCCGGGACGCCCCACACGAAGGTCCTCGACACCACTCGGTGGCAGGTCATTCTGTTGCCGGGCTGCACCCGTCCATGAGCCTGCCGACAGCCTGAACGTTGTCCGTCGAGTGGCCGGTTCAGCACTCAGGGGACCACCCTGCCCCATGTGTGGCCCCGGGCTTCCCGTTACACTGGCGATCTTTGAACTCTCCGGAATACCCCATGGCGCTGACGCGCGACTCCATCGAGGCCTTGCTGGCCGGAATCATTGATCCGCACAGCGGCTTGAACCTGAAAGATCTGAACGCCATCAAGGGCATTGGCATCGACGGCGACAAAGCCGCAGTCGAAGTGCAGTTGCCCTACCCGGCGCTTGGTTATGCGGAAACACTCAAGGCACGGATCGAGGATTGTCTCGGTGACGCTGCCGGCACCGTGATCGTGTCGCAGCGGATTCATTCGCACAAAGTGCAGAAAGACCTCACCCCGCTGCCCGGCATCAAGAATGTCATTGCCGTTGCGTCCGGCAAGGGCGGCGTCGGCAAATCGACGACTGCCGCCAATCTGGCGCTGGCGCTGCAGGCCGAAGGTGCGCGCGTCGGCATTCTCGATGCCGACATTTACGGCCCGAGCCAACCACGCATGATGGGTGTCTCCGGCAAACCCGACAGCAGCGACGGCAAGACCATCCAGCCGAAAATCGGTCATGGTGTACAGGTCATGTCGATCGGCTTTCTGATCGAAGAAGACACGCCGATGATCTGGCGTGGTCCGATGGTCACACAGGCGTTGCAGCAACTGCTGACCGACACGAACTGGCAGGACCTCGATTATCTGATCATTGACCTGCCACCCGGCACGGGCGACATCCAGTTGACGTTGTGTCAGCGGGTGCCGGTCTCCGGCGCACTGATTGTCACGACACCTCAGGATATCGCCCTGCTTGATGCCAAGAAGGCGCTGAAGATGTTCGAGAAGGTCGAGGTGCCGGTACTCGGCATCGTCGAGAACATGGCCCTGCACCAATGCACCAACTGCGGTCACATCGAACACATCTTCGGCTCCGGCGGTGCAGAGCGCATGGGCACGGAATACGGCGTGCCTGTACTCGGCGCGCTGCCGCTGCAGATGATGATCCGCGAGCAGGCCGACAGCGGCACACCGACCGTTGCCGCCAGCCCGAACTCCCCGGCCGCACTGATGTATCGTGAAATCGCGCGCAAGACGGCGGCACGGTTGAGCTTGCAGGCCAGAAACAAGAAAATCGCCTTCCCCAACATCGTCATCCAGAACACATGAGCATCAAATCCGACCGCTGGATCCGACGCATGTCCGAATCGACGGGCATGATCGAGCCGTTCGCCCCGAACCAGGTGCGACATGCCGCAGATGGCCAACGTATCGTGTCCTACGGTACGTCCAGTTACGGCTATGACGTGCGCTGTGCGAACGAATTCAAGATCTTCACGAACATCAACTCGACGATCGTCGATCCCAAGGCATTCGACCCGCAGAGTTTTGTCGACGTCACGGCCGATGTCTGCATCATCCCGCCGAATTCGTTCGCGCTGGCGCGGACAGTCGAGTACTTCCGGATTCCGCGCAACGTGCTGGTTGTGTGTCTCGGCAAGAGCACCTACGCGCGCTGCGGCATCATCGTCAACGTCACGCCGCTGGAACCGGAATGGGAAGGCCACGTGACACTCGAATTCTCGAACACCACGACCTTGCCGGCGAAGATCTATGCCAACGAGGGTGTGGCACAGATGTTGTTCTATGAATCCGACGAGGTCTGCGAAACTTCCTACAAGGATCGCGGCGGCAAGTACCAGGGCCAACGTGGCGTCACCTTGCCCAAAGCCTGACCGAGGAGCAACCCATGGACGACCAGAATCCGTACACCCCACCGAAATCCGAATTGGCTGACCAACAGTCCGCTGCTCCGCAAGTCGAGTTGGCCGACCGCGGCATCCGCCTGCTGGCCGCGATCATCGACTCGCTGATCATTTTGATCGTGTTCTTGCCGATACTTTGGTTCGCCGGATTCTACAAGGCGATACTGGCGAACGAAGTCGATTTCCTGTTCAGTATCAAGGTCACGCTTGTCGGTTTTCTGGTCTATGTCCTGATTCAGGGATTCCCGCTTTACTACTGGGGCCAGACTTGGGCAAAACGACTGGTCGACATCCGGATCGTCGACCTGGAAGGCCGACAGCCCGAGTTCTGGAAGCTCATCGTGCTCCGCTACGGCGTCATCCAGGCAATCGGGCTAATCCCCTTTCTCGGCGGACTGTTCGGTTTTGCCAATCCCTTGTTCATCTTCGGCGAAGAGCGGCGTTGTCTGCATGACCGCATTGCCGGCACCCGTGTCATCAACGTCATCAAACGCTGAGGTTCCAATGAAGCTTCGCACTCTGCTGTTGCTCGCTCTTGCCGCTTCTGCCGGCCCCGCTCTGGCCGAGAAACAGATCAAGGTCAAGCAGATCGACGAAACACGGTTCGAGGTCGATGCGTTCACGCTCGGCATCAATGAGCTCGGCGGATATCTGGCCAGCCTGAAGGAAGACGAAGGACTGGAACGTGTGGTGGTGTTGAACGGCAAAGGCGAGACGGAAATCAAACTCGCACAGATCGCCGCGCGGATCGGCCTTGTTGCCGTGCGCAAGAATGGCGATGTGATTCCAGTTCCAGCTCCGCCTGCACCCCCAGCAGCTGCCGAAGCGCCCGCCGCGCCAGCGCCCGCTGAGGCACCTGCCCCGGCTGAAGCGCCTGCGGCACCTGAAGCACCGGAAGCGCCAACAGCTCCTGCCGAAGACGAATCGACAGGCGACACGCACTGAACACTGCCGAACCGGTCGATCCCGCACTGTTGCTCGGGCGCCATCCGCGCGGCGCCCGGGAAACCCTGCTCGCTCTCTGGCCTTACGTGTGGCGGTTTCGGCGGCGCGTATTGCTGGCGCTGATGTTCCTGATCACGGCGAAGCTCTCGATCATTGCCGTCCCGGTGTTGCTGAAACGGATCGTCGATGGCCTCGACGTGGCACCCGATCTGCGCATGGTGCCGTTGGCTCTGCTGGTCGCATACGGTGCCTTGCGGTTGTCGTCGACCACTTTCCAGGAATTGCGGCAGATCGTGTTCGCCCGAGTCATGGCACGCACTGCGCGACTGCTCACGCTGCAGGTGTTTGAGCATCTGCACGCGCTGTCTTTGCGGTTCCATCTCAATCGGCAGACTGGCGCCGTGTCACGTGATCTCGAACGCGGCATGGAAGCGGTCACCGATCTGCTCGACTGGACGGTCTACACGATCCTGCCGACGCTGTTCGAGATCACCGTCGTCTGCGTGATCCTGATTCAGGCGTTCGACTGGACCTTTGCGGTCATCACGCTGGCCACGCTGGCGGCCTATGTCGCCTATACCTTCGTCGTCACGGAATGGCGCATTCGCTTCTACCGCGCGAAGAACGAGGCGAACACACAGGCAGCCGGCCGCGCAGTCGATTCACTGCTGAACTACGAAACAGTCAAATACTTCAACAACGAAGGCTTCGAATCGCGCAGCTACAACCTCACGTTGGTGGCACAGGAAGAAGCCGAAGTAAAGGCTCTGAAATCACTGGCCGTGCTGAACGTCGGGCAAAGCGTGATTGTCGCGACGGGTTTGACCTTGCTGGTCTGGCGCGCAGCGGAAGGTGTTGTCGCTGGTGCGCTGAGTCTTGGTGATCTGGTCATGGTGAATGCCTTCCTGATCCAGCTGGCGATGCCGCTCAATTATCTCGGCATGGTCTATCGCGAGGTCAAACAGGCGCTGACGAACATCGAGAACATGTTTGCACTGCTGCACCAGCAGCGGGATGTCGCCGACGCACCGGACGCCCTACCACTGCAGGCCGGCGAAGGTGGCATCAAGTTCGATGACGTGCACTTTTCGTATGAATCCGATCGGCCGATCCTGCGCGGCGTCAGTTTCGAAGTGCCGGCCGGCCAATCGGTAGCGGTTGTCGGCACCACCGGTGCCGGTAAATCCACGCTCGCGCGGCTGCTCTATCGTTTCTACGACATCGATTCCGGCAGCATTCGCATCAATGGCCAGGATATCCGCACCGTCACCCAGGCTTCGCTGCGCCATGCAATTGGCATCGTTCCGCAGGACACCGTGCTGTTCAATGACTCGATCGGTTTCAATATCCGTTATGGCCGGGTCGATGCCGACGAATCGGAAGTGGTCGAAGCGGCGCGTGCCGCACAACTGGCGACGCTGATCACGCAGATGCCAAAAGGGCTCGACACCCTGGTCGGCGAACGCGGGCTCAAGTTGTCGGGCGGAGAGAAACAACGTGTGGCGATTGCCCGCACCATCCTCAAGAACCCGCCTCTGCTGATTCTCGATGAGGCGACTTCGGCACTGGACACCCGCACCGAGCGCCGAATCCAGGCGGAACTCGAACAGCTCGCGAAGAACCGCACTTCGCTGATCATCGCGCATCGCCTGTCGACGATTGTCGGCGCCGATCAGATCCTCGTCATGGATCAGGGCCGAATCGTCGAACGCGGCCGCCACGAGGAGCTGCTCGCCCAGAATGGCCGGTATGCACAATTGTGGACGATGCAACAACACGAAACCCCGGAGACCGAATCGGCCTGAAGCCAGTCGCTGCCCGACCCATGCATCACGATGACATGGCCGTTGCTACCATCACGACATGAACTTTCACGCCAAACTCCCGTACCACCATCCGAGCCCCGAACGCACCGCGGTCGTGCTCGTCAATCTCGGCACACCCGACGCCCCGACCCCTTCGGCGGTGCGTCGTTACCTCGCCGAATTCCTCAGCGACCCTCGGGTGATTGAACAGCCACGCTGGTTCTGGCTCCCCTTGTTGCATGGCGTGATCCTCAATATCCGTCCACGACGCAGTGCCCACGCATACCAGCAAATCTGGACCGACGCCGGATCACCACTGGCCGTGCACACCGACGCGCTGGCCAAGGCGGTCGATGCCGAACTGGCAGCGCTGCAACCGAATGTGCAAGTCGTGGCGGCCATGCGCTATGGGAATCCGAACCTGCGTGATGTGCTGCGCAGGCTCCACGATGAGCATACGCGCCGCGTCCTGATCATTCCGCTGTATCCACAGTATTCGGCCACGACCACCGCTTCGGTCTTCGATGCAGTCGCCGACGAACTGAAAACCTGGCGCTGGTTGCCGGAACTTCGATTCCTGCCCGACTATTACCGTGCGCCGGGATACATCGACATGTTGGCCGACAATCTGCGCCCCAAACTGGATCCGTCGCGGCATCTGCTGTTCTCGTTCCACGGGATCCCCGAGCGATATGTGCGTTCCGGTGATCCCTACCATTGCCAATCGCTGGCCACCGCACGTCGGGTTGCCGAAGCACTGGGCCGCCCTGCAGACAGCTGGTCGTTGTCGTTCCAGTCGCGCGTTGGTCGCGAACGTTGGTTGTCGCCGTATACCGATGCACACCTCAAGGATCTGGCTGCGCGCGGTGTCCGCCACCTGGATGTGGCCTGCCCTGGATTTGCAGTGGACTGCCTCGAAACGCTGGAAGAAATCGCGATGCAGAATCGCGAGCTGTTCCTGAGTTCAGGCGGCGAGTCATTCACGTATCACGCGTGCCTCAATTCCGGGGCGGATCACGCCAGTTTTCTGGCGAAGCTCGCGCTGGCGCAGTGCCGCGACTGGTTCGAGAATTCGCGGGTTGCCCCGACGCGTGCGGCCTTCGAAGCACACCTGCACCAACATGCAGATGCCCGCCGTCTGGCCGCCGATGTCGCTCTCGCTGGCGACGATCCCGCGTCGACGAATTCGACGCGCTGACCCGGGACCCGTCCGCGCCCATGCACGAAATCGACCTGCAACTCAAAGACCTGCGCCTGTCGGCGTTGCACATGCACCAAAGCGGCAAGCCGAAGCTGTTGGCCCTGCATGGATGGCTCGACAACGCAGCCAGTTTCCTGCCGATGCGGCCGTTCCTTGAAGGCTACGACGTCGTGGCGCTTGATCTGGTTGGCCACGGTCGCTCTGATCACCGGCCGGCCGGCGCCTGGTATCACTACGTGGATTACCTCGGCGAAATCCTGCAAGCGGTGGATGCCTTGGGCTGGTCACGATTTTCACTGCTCGGCCACTCCCTCGGTGGTGCGATTGCCGCGGTGCTCGCCGCAGCAGCGCCGGAGCGAGTGGAACGCCTGTATCTGGTGGAATCGCTCGGACCGATCAGCACGCCGGAAGCACGGGCGCTGCCGCTGTTGCGCGAAGCATTGCGCGATCGCGGTGCGATCTCCGGCAAACAACTGCGCCTCTTCGCCGACTTGAACCAGGCCGTGGCGGCCCGCCGAAGCAACAAGGACATGCCACTGAGTGAGGCGGCTGCAAGGGTTCTGTGCGAACGTGGCACGCGCTCGCAAGACGGCGGTCTGGTCTGGTCATCCGACCCTCGACTGACGCTGACCAGCGCCATCCGGCTGACCGAAGCACAGATCCGTGCGTATCTCGCCGGCATCGAATGTGACACGCGCATTGTGTTCGCCGATCCACCGTTGCCTTTTGTGCCGGTCGATCTGATGAAGGAACGGATCTCGTTGGTGCGCAACGCACAGGTACGGTATTTGACCGGGACACACCATCTGCACATGGAAACACCGGCGCTGGTAGCGGAAGCGTTGGGGCTTCCCCACGTTTGATTGCACTGGGTGCATAGCTGCCGCGAACCACCAAGGACAGAAACGCCCCCGTGCATCGATATGTTTTGTGGGAGCTCCCACAGTGCAAAGTCCGTCTACAGCTCAAGTGGATAAGACCGCCCGCATCCCCAACGCCTGCCATTCCCGCTCGAACTCGATGTAATCCAGCTCCGCATCGGCCGGTCGCGCACCTACTGCGATCGGCACACCATCTCGCAATCGTTTCGCCAGGATCAACGCCGCCAGAGTCGGCACACGCGGGCCAATCCCGTTTTCGGCAATCAGATCGAAACGACGATGGATCTCTTTGCCCTGGATGTCCCTGCCGGCCAATCGTACGCACATGCCGCCAGTGTCGCTGCCAAACGGCACGAGCCAGTCGGAGCACCATTTGAGCAGCGGGGCGAGACGCGACAGCGGCAACAGGCGCCAACGCGCCAACCAGGACAAACTCCACAACCCCAGATGCAGCAGCGACAGTTCGAGACCGGCACTGAGTCGAAGCGTCTTCAATGTCGGATAGCGGCGGGGTAACAAGTCGACGTCAGGCAAGTCCACGGCACTTTGCCAACGCCTTCCGATCGGGCCGGCAAACAGGGGACGATGCAGATCCAACCATCCGAACACATGCTGACGCCGACCGTCGGTCCAGGCCGGAATCGGTTTGCCGCAATAACCGAGAATCGCAGCGACCGTGGCAAGTCCGCGTTCGGTTCGATTTCCCGGTGCAATGGCGATGTCGATCTCATGCACCGCAGAGCATCCAGTTGCAAGGTGTCGAACCACCGCGCCACTCAAGGCCGGCACGGTACTCGCACCGGACAGGACGAATCGCCCGGCGGCACGCGCATCGGCATCGAGCGGAGAGATGCCGCTGACGAAATCACGCGCGTCGGCCAGATCCAGATAGTGAACGCCGTGGGCAAGACATGCTTCGGCAACGCGGCGATCGGCACCTTGAAACGGACCGGCGCAATGGATCAGGAGGTCCGGTTGCCAGTGCGTCAGCGTGTCGACCAGACTCCCGTCAGCAACGTCCAGCGTCGTCGCATGAAGCGTGCTGCGTGCACCGACCTGCAACGCGCACCGAAGTGCTTCCAGTGGCTCCAGTCGGCGCCCGGCCAGGATCACTTCGAATCCGGGCTCGACCGAAAGCCCGCGTGCCAAGCCGCGACCAAACAGGCCGCTGGCGCCGACGAGCAGAATCTTCTTCACGGTGCGTCCAGCAAACGCGCCGGACGCGCCTTCATGACGCGAGGATCAGGTCCGACGCCTTCTCGGCGATCATGATCGTCGGTGCGTTGGTGTTGCCCGACACGATGGTCGGCATCACCGAAGCGTCGACCACACGCAGGCCTTGCACCCCATGAACCTTGAGGTCCGCTCCCACCACCGCTTGATCATCATGGCCCATCCGGCATGTACCGACCGGGTGGTAGACGGTCTCGCACTTGCGGCGCAGGAACGCGAGGATCGCCTCATCCGAATCGTCGTTATCGCCCGGAAACATCTCCGCACCGCGATACGGCACAAAACTGGGGGCATGGGCGATCTTGCGCGCCGATCGAACGGCTTCGATGAGCGTTGCCCGATCCAGCGGGTCAGTGAGGTAATTCGCGACGATCCGCACCTTGTCGTCCGGGTTCGCCGAACGCAGGTCGACAAAACCGCGGCTGCGCGGCTGCAGATGGCAGGAATGCATCGTGAAGCCGAAGCCCTTGATGCGATTGCGGCCATGGTCATCGAGGATGGCCGGGACAAAGTGGAACTGGATGTCCGGACGCTCATCCGGCGCGTGTCTTGAACGCAGGAAGCCACCGGCTTCGGCAATGTTCGATGTGCCCGGACCACGCTTGAAGAACGCATATTGCAGGGCAATCACGGCGTCATTCGTTCGGTCGTAGGTGATCGGTTCCTTGCAGTGGAAAATCGTGCACGCATCCAGGTGATCATGAAGATTCCGGCCAACACCCGGGACATGTGCGTGGCTGGTGATGCCGTGCGCAGTCAGCGCGTCGCGGTCTCCAATCCCCGACAGCATCAGCAGATGCGGCGAGTTCAGTGCGCCACCCGAAAGGATGACCTCACGCGATGCTTCGGCCTGCTGCACGACACCTTGATGCCGATACTCGACGCCAACCGCTCGACCACCGCGGATCAACACACGCTGGACCTGCGCTTTCGTCAGGACCGTCAGGTTGTCGCGGCCTTCCGCAGGTCGCAGATAACCGGCCGCCGCGCTGCAACGCTGGCCACCTTTCTGCGTCACCTGATAGAGACCGAAGCCCTCCAACCGTTCACCGTTGAAGTCGGGGTTCCTTGAAAAGCCGGCTTCGACGGCGGCATCGATGAACACGGACGACAGTTTGTTCGTGTACCGAAGATCAGCCACATTCAAGGGGCCGCTGTCGCCATGGAACGCATCGGCGCCACGCTCGTTCGTCTCCGACTTGCGGAAATAGGGCAGGACTTCGTCATACGACCACCCGGTGTTTCCGGCCTGCGCCCAGGTGTCGTAGTCACGACGGTGGCCGCGGATGTAGCACATGGCGTTGATCGAACTGGAGCCGCCGAGCACCTTGCCTCGTGGCCACCAAAGCGCACGCTGATTCAGTTCCGGCTCCGGCTCGGTGCTGTAGTCCCAGTTCACGCCCTTGCGATTGACCAACTTGGCGATGCCCGCCGGCATATGGATGAACGGGTGCCAATCACTTGGACCGGCTTCCAGAAGCAACACTCGGTTGGACGGATTGGCACTCAAACGATTCGCGAGCACACATCCGGCGGATCCAGCACCAACAATGATGAAGTCGTACATGGGCCATCCTGATTCGATCATCGAGTGTCGGCGCAGGCGATTAGAGCAATGACTCCACGAAACCGGCTAATAGCCTCCGCCACACAAAAATCCAAGATGCGGCGCGAAATCCGCCCAAAGAAAAACCCCGGTTACCCGGGGTTTTTCATGCATCAATCAACCGCGGCTTGGGAGCCGCGGCGGAGCTCAGGCAGAACGAGCGCGGAACGCCCAGAAGCCGAGGCCCATGGTCAGCACCGCGAGCACGGCAAGCAGCTTGCTCCAGTTGTTCAGCACCGGGATGGCCTGCAACTGGCCGCCGATCGCGAACGTGGTGGCGTTGTTGGCGCCGCCAACCGTCGGATCATCCGTCGTGGCGCTGGATTCATTCGAACCGTTGCCATCTGCATCAAAATTGACCGTACCCTGGTTCGTGACCGTACCCAGCGTATTGGCGATCGTGGCGTTGATCGTGATCGTCACCGATGCGCCTGCAGCCAGTGCACCATTCCAGGTGACCGTACGCGTGCCGACATTGGCCAGAGCGGTACCGGACGAGGCGTTTGCGCCGACCAGCGTCAGTTGACCTGGCAGCACGTCGACAAACTCGTCGCCGGCGTTGTCAGCCTGAGCGCCGGTGCCGGTGTTGGTGATCGTGATCGTGTACACGATCGCGCCGCCCGGCGTGAAGCTGCCGGCAACCGTCTTGGTGGCGGACAACAGCGGGCTGTCGGCTGCAGGGCAGTTGACCGGCCACGAACGCGAGCTCGGAACGCCGCGGTTGGCAACGCCGGAGGTTTCCGTACAGGTCAGCGTCGACGTGGTCGCCGCAGCGCCACGCGTACAGGTCAGATCGATCGAACCCGAGGTCGTGGCGGTATTGAAGACACCATTTGCCGGAGTCGTTGCAACCGTGAACGCACCCGGTGTACCGCCTGCAAAGCCGCACGCCGTGACCGAGGTGCTGCCTGCGCCCACTGCACCGGCCGCGGTGATGGCGATGCTGCTGTTCGCCGTACCCGGCGCGCCACCGGCAAAATTGATCGGCGTGGCGACGGCTGGGGCATAGGTCAACGTCGGGCTCACGTCCGCCGTTGCGGTGCCGGTCAGGTTGACGACAAACGACGCGCCACTCGGGGCGGTGGCATTCGGGGTCTGGCAGGTCAGCGTAGCAGCGCGTGCACCGCCAGCCGAGGCGGTCATCACGACCGGCAGGTTGACGTTGGCGCCAGCGGCCACATTGATCGGGAACGACTGCGCCGGGCTGAACGAGAAGTCAGCCGCGTTCGCACCGCCGAATGCACAGCTCTGGATCGTCAGGTCAAGCGTATTCGTGCCACCGGCTGCGACATTGACGTTCTGCGCCGTGGTGGCGACACCGACGCTACCCGCGAAGTTCAGCGGACCGGCAGTGTTGGTGTAGGTGACGGTCGATGCGCCGACGAGTGTGCAGCCGGGGCCGTTGAACGTCATCGTGTAAGCACCTGCCGGACCCGGAGGTGTTGCGCCGGAGGAGTAACCATCAGCCACGACGAAGTAATCCGTACCGGCTGCCATATCGAGCGTGACCGATTCAGCTCCACCGCCCACGCCCGTATCGTCGACGCATGCGCAATCACTCAGCGCGCTCGAGCAAGCACTCTGGTAGGCGATCAGCGCCATGTCTTCAGCGCCGGTCGGATCCATCGTGATGGTCATCGTGCAGGCAGTCGACGAGCGAATCGCGAACGCACGATCGGGGCCAGTACCGGTGCCCGTGTAGACCGCACCGCGTGGGAGGGACCCGGCAGGGCCAGCGCCCGTACAGGTGCTGGCAGCTGCGCAGGTCGGGGCAGTGGTATCAGCAGGGAGATCATAGTCATCAACACCACCGACCGTGGTGTCGTTGAACGGGCCATTGGTCGTTTCGAGGACGGCGCCCGGGCAGGTGTTGCCTGGAGTACGACCACCACCCAACAGCGACTGCTGGTACATGAACTGGGCAAGACGGATCTTGCGAGCTTCGAGTTGCTCCGGGGTCAAGGTATCGGCAATCGCCTGCTTGATCCGCACCTGGTCAAGAAACGCTTCCCACGGCTCTGCAGCCTGGCTGGACATCGCCACAGTCAATGCAAAAACACCTGCCAACATTCCATTCAACTTCATACGAACCCCGCATCTGTAAAATTGCTCGCCCAATAGGTCGGCCTTGTGGCCAACTCTCCCATGAACATGTGAGCGTAAACTATATGCCCGAAAATGGCCACACACTTTGAAACAGCTACATCTCGACGACCTCACCCGGATCACCATCCTCTCCTGCTTGCTGCTTCTGGCTGCCTGCTCCCGGCCGGAACCGCCGCCCGACCTGATTCTGGTGTCGCTCGATACGACCCGGGCCGATCGGTTTGCCGCCGTGGCATCCGGACAACCCGAATGGTCGCCCCTGTGGACCGGGGCGATCCGGTTTGACGCGGCAGCAAGCCCGACGCCAATCACTCTGCCTGCGCACGGTTCGATGCTTTCGGGGCTCAGCCCCAACCGACACGGCCTCCGCAACAACGGCCAGCGGCTGGGCACCTCAACTCCGCTCCTGCAGGAGCGTCTCCAGGCTGCCGGATACCGAACCGGAGCCTTCGTCAGCGCCTACCCGCTTCACCGGGAATTTGGTTTGGACCGCGGTTTCGATACCTACGACCAACCTTCGGGCGAGGTTGCCGGCAGCGCCGTATTGGAGCGTCCAGCTACCGTTACCGTGCCGGCGGCCCTGGACTGGTGGAACGCCGATACCAGCCGCCCCAGGTTCCTGATGCTGCACCTGTTTGATGCACATGCTCCATATCTGCCGCACGGACTGCCTGATGGCGCGACCGTTCGGGAGCGCTACGACGCTGAAATCGGCAGCATGGGCCGTGCGCTTGCGCCGCTTCTGTCGGCCTTGCGCGACTCCGACCGGCCTTTTGTGTTGGTACTGACCGGCGACCATGGTGAAGGCCTGGGCGATCACGACGAGCTCGACCACGGCTTGCTGCTGTACGACAGCACGCTGCTGGTGCCGATGCTTTGGTGGGCACCGGGGCGTTTTGTTGCCGGACAACGGCGTTCACTGCCGCGGCTGGTCGACATCGCCCCCACGCTTCTGGATTTGGCAGGCGCCGAACCCTTGCCCGACATCGAAGGGGTGAGTCTGGTGCCAACCCTGTCCGGGGAAACCCAGGCCTTGCCGGCTGCCTATGCCGAATCCTTTTACGGACAATTCGCTTACGGCAGTCAACCGATCCGGAGCCTGCGCGAAGGTCCGTTGAAATGGATCGGCACCGGCGAACCCGGGCCAGCAGGGAGTCATGAGTTGTACCGTTGGCAGGACGACCCGATCGAGTCGGTGAATCTGGCCCCGGCAGAACCGACCATCGCCGACGCCATGCAACTGGCGGCCCTGGATCGCCCGGAGCCGACAAACGTGATCGAGCCGACTGCGGATGCACTCCGAACACTCAAGAGCCTCGGATACCTGGGACAGTCCCGAGACTCAACCCGACATGATCAGAATCCGGCAGCGCTGGCGAAAGTGCACCAGCAGATCATGGCCTTGCAGGAACTGGATCGCGCCACGCAATTGCCCGAGGCGATCCGCCTCGCGCGTCAGTTGGTCGAGGACGCACCGGATCTGCAATATGGTCATTTTGTGCTGGGCGACTTGTTGGCGCATTCGGGCGCCGGCAGCGAGGCCATTAAATCGTTCAAGGCATCCTTGCGCGGCACACTGGATGACACCCAGGCGCACTATCGGATTGCCGAACTGCACATGCAACTCGGCCAGGATGAAGCCGCATTGCCGCACTGGCAGGCGGTCCTGGCGATGGATCCTGCGCGAGCCATGGCCCGGACCAATCAGGCGGTCGCTCTGGCCAATCTCGAACGATGGGAGGAAGCATGGTCGGTGATCGAGCAAGTTCTGCAAGCAAATCAACCGCCTGATGCAGGCAGCCTGGAAGCAGCTGTTGCCATTGCCGAACACGCCGGCCGATTTGCCGATGCCGCCACGGCGCTGCGCGCCTTGTCGGCACTTCCTGGCCATTCAGTCGATGCGCTGCGCCTCGGCAGCCTGGAGTTGCGCGCGGGCCAAGCCGACTTGGCACTCAAGACGTTCCAGAGTATTGCCCCCGACAATCCGGCAGCCGATCTCGCCGGCATGGGTGCCGCGGCATCCTTGACTGCGCTTGGGAGGCAAGCCGAAGCCGACACCCTGCGAACGGCAATCCTGCAGAGAAATTCCGCTGCCCATGCGTTGGGCCTTCGGTATTTTGGAGGCAAACCCGCGCCGGGCTCTCCGCGGCAGTGATGACCGCTTGGAACGGCTTCACCCACCAAGCGACACACATTTGGAGAGCATCCGATCGCCCCTAGCGGCTTCAGCCGCGATACGACATGGCCTAATCCGTGCAGCCCTCCCCGATGTCGGTGGCTGTCAAGCTACTTGTCGCTTTTTCGGTGACGCCCCGCAGCTCGTCATTCCCGCGCACAGCCCTCCAACCGTCATTCCCGCGCAAGCGGGAATCCATTCGTTGCGACCCGGTTGGGATTGTGTGGCACCCGAGTGGTTTCCCGCTTTCGCGGGAATGACGGACCTTTGGGGTGTGGCACAAGCGTTTTGACGTGCGTGTTTGCTGGCCCTCAGCGCGTCATCCCCCGCGGGAACCATCGGGGAGGGCTATTGGTCGGTCGAACTTTGGTCCCAGCACCCTATCGCGGCTGAAGCCGCTCCCACAGAATCTGCTTGTGCTGGGCTTTGCTACGTAACATAAAAAACAAAACCCCGCCGAGGCGGGGCCGTATCCCTGAAAACAAAACCCCGCCAAGGCGGGGCCGTATCCC
>JBEIPT010000059.1:0-12588 GCA_040376895.1 Lysobacteraceae bacterium
AACGCAGCGTATTCCGCGAAGTTCGGTTTTCCGTTCATCGTGGCGGTGAAGGACCACACACGCGCCAGCATCATTGCCGAAATGCGCCGCCGCATTTCGCAACCGGTCGAAAACGAAGTCGCCGAAGCGATTCGCCAGATCGAACGGATTGCATGGTTCCGGTTGAAAGCCCGGTTCGGGTCTACATAGCGGACAACCGGTGGGCAAACATCAGGACAAGCAGCCCACCGGCCACCGACACCAGAACGTAGGTCATCGCCAACACGAAGAAACCTTGCCGCAACAATTGGAAGGTCTCGAGGCCGAAGGCCGAAAACGTGGTGAAGCCGCCGAGGACGCCGACCAGCAACAAGAGTCGCCAGAACTCACGCGCTTCCGGCGCACGTTCCAGCCAGGCATACAACGCGCCGGCGAGCGCACAGCCAAGCAGATTGACGATCAATGTGGCCCAGGGGAAGCGACCGGATGCGGCGTTGACCGGCAACACCAGTGCCACGCCATAACGCAGGCAGGCACCGAGTGCACCCCCTGCTGCAACCGGCAGCAGGCCTTGCCAACCCGTCAAGGTTTGCGCTCCAGGCGCAGCTCCAGCGTTTCACCATCCGGTTCGACCTGCAGGATTCGCACCGGCAACCATCCCAGTGATTCGGCGAACCACGTGGTTGTGGTGCGGCCCGGATTCTCGCGCACGCGCAAGACATTCCGTGCTGCAAAAACGCCAGCGGGCGTGGTGACTTGTTCGACGGCACCGAAGCGGAACTTCTGGGTGTCGATTTCGCGTTTGTCTGCCACGGCATAGGTACGTTCGGACTCGCTACCGGAAACGTCGCGCATCAGCGCCAGCAGAATCAGATTGCGGTCGAGTACGCCACCGGCCGGCAACGCCAAATCGTGTACATCGTCACCGTCATCCAGGCGAACCCGATCACCATCCACCGCCACACTGCGCCGACGGCTCTTGAACAGCATGTCCTGCTGATAGGTGTAACTGCGCGTGCGCATGCCAGCGGCGTCGGCGTCGAATACGGATGATTCGCGAATCGACACTTTGGCCATGCCGGCCAAACCCTCTGTGCCCTGGTTGACACTCGAGAACTGCCAACTGCCGTCTGCCTGCTTCACCAGGGTCAACTCGGCGCGGCCGAGGCGTTTGCCATCCCGCAGCATTTCGTAGCCGACCTTGAACGGGCTCAGTTCCGCCACGGCCAGCATGGGCCAGACAGCAAGCAAACAAATCAACACCAGGCGCTTCAACATGTACGTTCCGATCGCGGGTTGCGAAGTTGATGGACAACTGAAGCGTAACGCAGCCACTGTCTCCGACGATGAACCAACGCCATCACACCAATCGCCACATCAGCCAGTCGTCGTAATGTGCCGAGCCGATCGTGAAGTGGACGGTCGCACGGGCGCGGAAGCCGTGCCGACCGTAAAACCGGATCGCCCGCGCGGATTCTTTCCAGACGCTCAAGAACACGCCTTCAGCGAGCCAGACCCGAGCCTGATCCAGAACCGCGGCCATCAGTGGTTCTGCGGCACCCGAGCCGATCGCATCCGGGTGCAGGTAAAACCGGCGCACCTCGACTGCCGACCGCGCACGCAGAGGCTCGGGCGCTTCGGCTTTGACGAGCCAGGCGTAACCCGCATCCACACGGCGTCCGTCGGCCGTTTCCGAGGTGACGATCAGAAACCGCATGGTGTCTTCAGCCAATGCCGCTGCGACGAGGACATCACCGTAGGCCTTCGCCAGATGTTCGGCCGTATCTTCGGCCGACGCCACATGACCATAGGCTGCGAGGTAACAGGTGCGCATGAATGCAGCGACCTGAGCGGCTTCGGCTGGAGCCGGAATGCGGATCTGGAATGTGGACACGGTGCGGATTCTGCGAGGGACAATCAGCATGGTACCGTGCGCCATTGTCTCCATCACCCCGACCGTCATGGCATCACGGCTGTTTCCTTTGCTGCTGGGACCCTTGTTCGAAACCCTGCCTGAGGCGTGCCGGGCGATGCACGGTTTCAACGAAACAAGCGCTGCACGGGGCCATGCCGACATCACCCGCGGCACCGATCCCGTCACCCGCCTGATGGGTGCCTTTGCGCGTATGCCGCAAGCCGGCAGCAAGGTTCCCCTTGAAGTAAGGTTTGAGCCCGCAGGGAAAGGCAATGAAACCTGGGAGCGCAATTTCAACGGCAGTCGATTCCGCTCTCAGTTGACGATCGACCAAGGCATGTTGCGGGAAGTGCTGTTTCCACTGCATCTGTGGTTCCGGCTTGTGCCGAGCGCAGACGGCGTGGTCTGGGTGTTTGAACGTGCCAAGGTGTTCGGTCTGTTGCCGATGCCCCGCTTTTTCGCCCCAGTGATCGAAGCGCGCGAATGGTCAGCCGACGGTCGATACCATTTTCTCGCAGCGGTCAGCGTGCCGGTGTTTGGCTTGATCGTGCGGTATGAGGGCAGCCTGGATGCGCCGGTGCGGAGCAACCTGGACTCTGCTGATTGAGCGCCTGCTGTGGCGAAGTAAACCCTATGCAATCCACCCCGAACCGCGGGAGGGCTGCACGGATTGGCTCATCGCGGCTGAAGCCGCTCCCACAGCTGAAGCCGCTCCCACTGCTGAAGCCGCTCCCACAGCTGAAGCTGCTCGCACAGAATGTAGTGCGCCCACCCATAGGTCATGGTTGACGGGTGCTTGACGCCGATCGATTACGCATGTAATTTTTCGATCAACTACAGACGTAATCGACCATGAGCATCAGCGAAGCCGAAGCAAAAGTGATGGAAGCCCTTTGGGCCCAGGCACCACAGAGCGCCGAAGACTTGTTTACCCGGATCTCCGGTGAACAGGAGTGGCAGTTGAGCACGCTGAAGACACTGCTCGGCCGCCTGTTGACCAAAGGTGCAATTGCCGCCGACAAGGACGGCCGCCGTTTTCTGTATCGACCGGTGCTGGAGCGCAGCCAGTACCTCGCAGAACAGAGCCAATCGCTGATCGACCGTCTGTTCTCCGGGCGCCTGGCTCCACTGGTCGCGCACTTCAGCGCGCAGCGCAGCCTGAAGCCCGATGATGTCGCCGAACTCAAGGCATTGATCAAGCAACTGGAGCAGCCATGAATCTTGCCGTTTTGATGGATCTGACCTTGACGCTTGGCCTGATCAGCGCCCTGCCCGCTTTTGCCCTGTTGCTGGTGGGCGGCATGGTTCGCAAACACCTCGGCGCGCGCGCTGCATATTGGTCCTGGTCGCTGGTGCCGATCACCGTACTTGCTGCGCTGGCGGGCCGATTCCTGCCGCAAGCTGCCGAAAGTGCACAAGCCGTTCTGCCTGCCATCGATGTCGGGCTGGCATTGGGTCAGACCACGCAGAATCAAGTCGCACATGGCTGGACCATGCTGCTGCAGATCACCTGGCTCGGCGGCGTTGGCGTGATGGCACTGGGGCTGATGCTGCAGCAGCGTCGGTACACCCGCCAATTGAAGAACGCCACGCCCATGAGCGGCAATGTCTATCGCGGCCAGAACCGCGAATCGGGCCCCGCGCTGATCGGTGTGCTGAATCCGCGGATCCTGCTGCCGGTCGATTTTGAGTCGCGCTACAGCATCGATCAGCAACATCTGATTCTGTTGCATGAGCGGATCCACCAACGCCGGGGTGATGCCGTCGTCAACCTGCTGGTGGCGTTGTGGCAGGTCTTCAATTGGTTCAACCCCATCGTGCACCTGGCTGCGCAGCGCCTGCGCCGCGACCAGGAACTCGCCTGCGACGCCGAAGTGCTGGCGCAGCGCCCCGATTCGGCCAAGGCCTATGCCGAAGCCATGCTCTCAACGCAACTGGCCGTCCTTGGACTGCCGGTCGGTTGCCACTGGCAGTCCAGCCATCCCCTGAAGGAAAGACTGATCATGCTCAAATCCCCAAAGAACACCCTCTGGACCCGCGTTGTGGGTGTCTCCCTGCTCGCTGTCAGCAGCCTCACGCTCGCCGGTGCCGTCATTGCCAGCCAGGCCGAACCTGCCACCGAGTTCGACGTCGCGCCGAGTTACGCCACGATGTCGCGTCCCGATTATCCACAGTCTGCGATCGACGCCCGGATCTCCGGTGTCGTCATGGTCCGGGTTGGCGTGAATACCGACGGCAAACCCGCCACGATCAACATCGAGAGCGCGCCGGATGAGTCGCTTGGCAAGGCGGCTGCGGACGCCGTCGCGTCCTGGACATTCAACGCAGCGCAGAGGGGCGGCAAGCCAATTGCCGCGCAGATTCTGGTGCCGGTGACGTTCTCGCTGGAAGACGAAGCTGCCGGTGAAGCTCCTGCCGCAGGTGGCAAAAACCAGCTGGATGCGATCCAGGTCAAGGCTGACTGACCAAGGTCCGGTGCGCGCCCGACAGCGCGCACCGGGAAGTCGGATTCCCGGATAACATCGCGGCAATTCATCGCAGGCCGCGCCATGAACTCATCCGCTCCCGAACCGATCGAGATCGATCAGGCCAGATCAGGCCAACCGAATGCGAGTGAGATCACGGAAGCCGACACCCCACTGGTGTTGCCGTGCCGGACGATTCACTGGACCGCACCGTTCCGCTGGCTGGCTTCGGGTTTCCGCGACTATCGACAGACACCGGGACTAAGCCTTCTGTTCGGGGTCGTCATCGTGATCGTCAGCGCACTGGTGTCGGCGCTTGCCTGGCAACTCGGGCGTTTCGCATTACTTGCCGCCCTGTTGTCCGGCTTCGTATTCATCGCCCCATTGATCGGCGTCGGGCTCTATTCAGTCAGCCGCGCTCGCCTTGCTGGCCGCACGCCACACCTTGCCGAATCATTCGCACTGGCACGGCGTGTAGTCGGTCACGCCGGCATTTTTGCGTTGCTGCAGCTGGTCATCATCATGATCTGGTCGCGTTCCGGCATGATGGTTACCGCATTTGTCCCGGTCGCTGACGGCGACACCGCCGCCCTCCTGGAATATCTCGCCATCGGTTCGGCAATCGGCTCGTTGTTTGCGGCACTGACGTTCGCGATGAGCGCATTTTCGTTGCCGCTGATTGCCGACCGCGACATCGACATGATCACCGCGTGCCTCAGCAGCATCAATGCGGTCCTGCGCAACAAACCGGCCGCGCTGGTCTGGGCCGGTCTGATTGTTCTGCTGACTGCGATCGGGTTCGCGACCGTGTTGCTCGGCCTGGGCCTGATCATGCCGTGGCTCGCATACGCCACGTTTCATGGTTATCGGGACGTCTTCTGCACCACCGAGCCGCCAGCCCCGACAGATTGAGGAGACGGTCAGGGCGCAGCAACCGCATCAATGCTGCTGCGTCGGATGACGATCCTGCCGTGCTCGCGATTGGCGGCAACGATGTACTCGGCATGCAGTTCCAGAACATAGGCACCGATGATCTGGCCATCGACGTGGAACGCCACGCCGGCCTTGGTTTCCTTGCTCTTCTGGAGCGTGGCTTCCGTGGCCTGATCAAACGAATCGGCTTGGGCGGGCACGCAGGCCAGGCCCAGAGCAAGTGCAAAAGCGAGCGGGGCGAACTGTTTCATGAGGGTTCTCCTGATTGATTGGATGGGCTTGCCAGAGTGGAAACGGGAATTCCCGGCGATCCGGACAATCGCTCAAACGTCGCCAAGTTGACCGAACGCACAATTCGGCCTCCGCTTGGCAAGTAACTTGCGCAATGTTACGTTTGTGAAGACATCGTCACGAATCCCATAGGAGCCCTCATGAAGCCAATGCAGCAGATCAACAAAGAAACGGTTGCCACGCCCGTCGAGGCCGCCGCGCCGGCGCGCCGCAACTTCCTGCGCCAAAGCATCGCTTCGACACTGGGTGTCGTCGGTGCGGGGGTCGTCAGTGGTTTCGGTTTGTTCGCGAACCGTGCCGAAGCCATGGGCATTCCGAACGTTCCCGGTTTTATCCGTCGTTCCCAGGAAGCGTTCGAGCATCGGCTTCAGCGCGCCCAGATCAACCTGATCGGCTACCCGGATGCGCAGCCAGTCAACGGCGACGACGCCTTGACCGGTTTTTATGCCAGCTATTCGAAGGGTCTGCCGCACAACGCACTGGGTGAAGTAGATCCCGATGCGTACTACCGGTTCGTAAAGGCCATCGAGAGTGGCAAGAACGAGGATTATGCTGCTGTGCCGATGGGCGGTACTGCCAAGCAGATCAGCCCCCAGGCATCCACCGCCTTCCAGATGGAAGGCCGGCACTGCGGGCACCTCCGTATGCCCGTGGCACCTGCATTCAACAGCGAACAGCGCGGCGCCGAAATGGCCGAGGTGTATTGGATGTCGCTGCTGCGTGACCTGCCGTTTTCGCAGTACGGCAGCAATGCCGTTGCCGCCCAGGCCGTCAGCGACCTGAGCCGTTTCAACCTGTTTGCCAATGGCTCTGCACAAACCCTGTTCCGCGGCATCACTGCCGGCGAAAAGATCGGTCCGTACCTGTCCCAACTGTTGTGGAAGACCATTCCCTACGGCATGACCACGATCCCGCAGAAGTACTCCGCGGGATTGCCGAGCCGTGAGTTCATGACCAGCCCGACCGAAGTGGTGAACATCCAGCGAGGTATCGCACCGAGCACCAGCCTGACGCTCGACACCACCCCGCACTACATGCGCAACGGCCGCGATCTCGCGGAATACGTGCACAAGGATTTCAGCTACCAGGGCTTCCTGAATGCCGCGCTGATCCTTCTGGGATACGGTGGTGCGGCGCTCGACGACAACAACCCTGCGAAGGCGTATGCGAACCGCGCCGGCTTCGTCACGTTCGGTGGTCCGGACATCCTGGGTGCCGTCGCCCAGATCGGCAACCTGGGCCTGAAGGCAGCCTGGTTCCAGAAGTGGCAGGCTCACCGCACGCTGCGTCCGGAAGTGTTTGCACTGCGTGTGCACAACACGAAAACCGGCGCCAAGAGTTATCCGATCGAACCGAAACTGCTCGGCTCGCCAGTACTCGCCGAGGTCTTCGCTCGCCATGGCAGCTACTGCTTGCCGATGGCATTCGCTGAAGGCAGCCCGACCCATCCGTCCTATCCGGCGGGTCACGCAGCCATCGCCGGTGCCTGCACCACAGTGCTGAAGGCGTTCTTCAAGGAAAGTTTCGTGATTCCGGATCCGGTCGTCGCCAGCGATGACGGCACCACGCTGAATCCGTACACGGACGGCAGCCTCACTCTGGGCGGGGAACTCGACAAACTCGCCGCCAATATCGCCATCGGCCGCAACATTGCCGGTGTGCATTATTGGTCGGACGGTATCGAGGGTCTGCTGCTGGGCGAACAGGTGGCCATTGCATTCCTGGCCGACATGCGCAGCACCTACACGGAAAGCTTCAACGGTTTCACGTTGACGAAGTTCGACGGCACCACGATCACGATCTGATCTACGTCGAATCCAGAAAAGAAGCCCGCGCAAGCGGGCTTTTTTTGCATCTGCTGCGGCCGTTGGGTCAGCGTGTTTCAGTCGACTCGATAACCGCTGTGGATGGCAACGATGCCGGCCGTGAGATTGCGGTAGTCGCAGCGCTCGAATCCCGCCTCGACCATCATCGCCTTCAGCGTTTCCTGGTCGGGGTGCTTGCGGATCGACTCAGCGAGATATTGATAGCTGTCCGGGTCATTGGCGATCAACGACCCCAGGCGCGGCAGCACCTTGAAGGAATGGATGTCGTACAGAGGCCGCAACACCGGGTCGCGCACAGCCGAGAATTCCAGCACCAGTGCCCGTCCGCCCACTTTCAGAACGCGACGCATGTCGCGCAGCGCTGCAGCCTTGTCGGTCACGTTGCGCAAGCCGAACGCGATGGTCACCGCGTCGAAACTGCGATCCGGAAACGGCAATGCTTCGGCATTCAGTCGCACGTATCGGAAGCGGTCCAGGAAACCGCGGTCGAGCATTCGGTCACGGCCAACAGCGAGCATCTCGGCGTTGATGTCACCGATCACGATCTCGCCATCGGTGCCCACACGATCGGCGAGCAATGCAGCGATATCGCTGGTACCACCCGCAAGATCAAGTACCCGGGCGCCTTTGCGAATGCCGCTGGTGGCCACAAAATCGCGCTTCCACAAACGGTGGATGCCGAACGACATCAGGTCGTTCATCACGTCGTATTTTGCGGCAACCGAACTGAACACCTTGCCGACCAGCTTTTGCTTGTCTTCCAGCGGTACTTCGCGGAATCCGAAGTCGACGGTCTTGCGTTCCTGCTCACTCATGCCGGTGCCCTGCCTTGACCGGCCTGTTCCAGCGCCGTCAGATAGTCGTCCCACATTTGTTGCTGGCGGTTGCCGAAGTCGTACAGGGTGCGCCAGGAATAGATACCCGTGCTGTGGCCGTCGTCAAAATCGATCTGGACCGCGTAGTTGCCGACCGGATTGATTGCCGTGATGTTCACGTCGCGCTTGCCGACCTGAAGAATCTTCTGGCTGGGGCCATGTCCCTGCACTTCCGCACTCGGCGAATGCACACGCAGGAATTCGCAGCTCAAACGGAACGTCTGCCCATCGTCGAAACTGACTTCCAGCAGTCGTGACTGCTGGTGGAGTTTCAGGTCGACCGGCCACGGCGCGCTCAAGACTTCGCGCCCTGGTCCGACTGGCTGAAATCGAGCGGCGGCGGCGAACCTGCCACTTCGGCCAGGGCCAGAGCGTAGGGTTCGAACATGGAAATGGCCGACACTTCTTCAAAACCGAACCCGCTGGGTTCGGTCAGCCACTCGGCATTGGGCGAGATTTCCTGCATCGTGAAACCGTCCTGCTCGAACGCAATCAGGCGCCCGACATAACAGGTTTCGGTCTCGGCTTCGGTATCCAGATAGACACTGATGACCGGAGCCTGCGTCTGCGCAAAAGCGATCAGCGTGACCAGATCGTCCATCGGGAACGTTTCGGGCCACTCGGGCTTGATCGACCGAAGTTCGATGGCCCGCTCGAGAAAGGCAGCATGCTGATCCGGTGTTTCCAGCCGGGTGACGTCGCGGTAACGCAGAACGAACAGGCCATCAAAACCGATGTGATCACCCAGCGTCCACAGCAGGAAACGATCCTTGCCCAGCGCTGCGACGTAACCGGTAAAGCTGCCCGGCTCCAGGCTTTCGCGCCAGAGACGGATCAATGTGCGATCGCGTGCGGCCTCGCGAAGCCGGGCCGGAATCGATTTCGGCCGAAGTTCAACAATATTGCTCATGTCGCCAGTTTACCGGGCCGCTACCGAGAAGGCGAACCAGAAGCTGAAGCCTTCGTTAAATCAATAACTTGCGAAACATTCGTGAACGCATCGGCATCTCCATTCAGGAGCTTTGCGCCGGTGGACCCGGTGCGGGCGTCCGCGCGGTCGCGCCGAGGAAAATACCGGACAGCGCCAAGCTGATGCCGATCACGTCGGGCAAGCCCAGACTGAGCTTGAAGATCAGGGCATCCAGCAAGTACGCAGCGGTAGGTTGCGCCAGCAACAGCAACCCGATCATGCCTGCCGTCAGCCTTGGCATGGCGCCGGCAATGGCAATCCAGCCAGCCGCCTGCGCAACCAGGCCATAGGAGATCAACACGATCAGATTGCGGGTGTCCGGAATCGCCAGGGACTCACCCTCGATCACGATGGTCGGCACGAACAGCAGACACGACCACAGACACACGAACGCCACGCTGGCCGCCGGAGACGGACCGCCCGGCATCGCCTGTGCCCGCTTGAGCGTCAGCATGAAGCCGGCATAACAGACCGCAGTGATGAAGCCGAAGGCCACACCGATATGGAATTGTTCGGGCCACTGGTCCCAATTCGGCAACAGCAGAAACGCAGTCCCGGCAAACGCCAGCAGCAATCCGATCGAAAACCGCCAGCGCAGACGCTCACCGAACAACAAGACACCGGCCGAGGCCATCAGGAATACCTGAAAATTGGCGAGCAGCGTCGACAGTCCCGGCCCGACCCAGCGAATGCTGCGATGCCAGAACCAGAGATCGGCCACAAAAAACAGGGCAGACAGCCCGAGCATCCCCTGGACACGCCAGGACCAGGCACCGAGCGACAAGCCCCGTCCGCGCATCCAGATCATCAGGAACACGCCACCGAACGCCATGCGCCAGAACCCGGCCACCGATGGCGGCACCGAGGCCAACTGGACAAAAATGGCCGCCGTGCTGATCAAGGTGGCGCCCAACAGCATTTGCAGGATGGCTGGCATCGATGTTTCGCCTGGAGGAATTCATCATTATCGCAGGCAGCTGCGACGCTTTTCGACTTTCGTGCATCATGGGAGTACATGAGCACATCGAGTTTTGCCGTAGACATTCCGGAACTGACGCTGGCCGCCGCCCGCAAGGGTGACGTGCGGGCGTTCGAACGAATCTACAGAAGCTTCGAGAAACCGGCCTATACGCTGGCGCTCAGGATGCTCGGCGATGCCGAAGAAGCACACGAAGTGGTACACGATGGCATGCTGGCGTTGTTCAAACGGCTCGGACAGTTTCGCGGTGAATCGCCATTCTGGGCTTGGACACGCCAGATCATGGTCAACGAGGCGCTGATGCGCCTGCGCAAGCGCCAACCCGTGGAATCACTCGACCTCATGCCGGAACCGGGAATCGAACACGCGCACTTCATGCCCCAGCATGGCCGGGAAATGGAGCGTGCGCTGATGGCGCTGCCCGAAATCACGCGTGCCGTGATCTGGCTGTATCACGTCGAGGGCTATACGCACGACGAGATCGCCGAAAGCTTTGGCAAGACATCCAGTTTTTCCAAATCGCAATTGAGTCGGGGCATCGAGCGTTTGCGCCAGATGCTGGTTCCGGCCGCGGAGTTGAATTTATGCATGATGAACTGAAACCAGGCACGGACGAATTCGAGCGGTCTGTCGGTGAATCCTTGCGGAAGCTGCCGCTGCAGGGACCCCGTCGCGATCTGTGGGCTGCCATCGAGGCTGACCTGCCAAAACAAGAATCCGCTCGTGCACGTTGGTGGCCCTACGCATTGGCGACTGCCGCAGCACTCGTGCTGGCCGTATTGGTCCTGCCGCGCCAAGGTTCCGAGTCGACTGACCAGGACGTGCCCGTCGCTGCAGCGGAAGATCCACGCGCGGTTTGGATCGCCGAGTCCCAGGCTCTGGAATCGACGCTGCGTGCGCTGGAACGACGCCCACTGGATGCCAGATCGGCAATGGCTGGCGCGGAACTCGAAGACCTGATCGGCCTGACCGATCTGCAACTCGGTGTTGCTGCCAAACCTGAAGAGGAACTGGCCCTTTGGCAACAACGTGTTGTCCTGATGAATGAATTGGCCCAGGTACGCCGATCCGGCCGTACCCGGGAAACCGCCGCCTACGCCGACATGATGCCGGCTGCCTACCGCATGAACTAAGGAGATTCACATGAAAACAACTCTTGCCGCTTTGCCCTTGATGGTGGCCGCAGGCCTGGTTGGTGCCGCCGAGCCGGATCGTATCCAGATGATTGCGATCGCTCAGGCCGACGCCCAGGAAGCGTTCGAAGCACACACTCGGGCGAAGGCAGACGCTGCCGCCAATCTCAGCGAGGCCGATCGCGCACGTTTGCGCGCCGAGCTGGACGCCGCTCGCAAACAAATCAGCGAAGCGGGCAAACGTATTGCCGAACTGTCGATGCAATTGAATGAAACCTCTCCACATGCGTTTGCATTCCAGTACTTGAACGAGCCACGGCGGGCACTGATTGGTGTGGTGCTGGATGCCGATGCCCAAGGTGTCAAGGTCGTCGGATTGACCCCGAACGGACCGGCGGCAAAAGCCGGAATCCAGGTGGGTGATCGTCTGGTGAGCATCGACAACAAGCCGGTGGCCAAGAATGCATCCGACAACTTTGCCGCGGTCACTCAGGCTCGTGGATTGTTTGGGGAACTCGAGGACGGGCAATCCATCCCGATCCAGGTGGAACGCGCTGGCAAGACGCTTTCGTTCGCGCCGAAGGCAGAGCGCCGGGCTCCATTGGAGTGGACACAAATGCTCGGAGGGCCGCTGGAACTGAACCTCAAGGGCCTCGATGGGCTGAAGAACCTGGGTGGCCTGGAATTGCATGGCAAGGAGTTTGAGATTGCGGAAAGTCTCGCAGGTGATCACAACGTTGAAGTGATCATCAAACGTGACGGTGAGGGGCCGCGCATGAACCAGCAACACATCGAAATGATGCGCTTCGATCAAGGCGTCAACCTGAACCTGAGCACGATCAATCCGGAGCTGGGCAAGTACTTCGGCGCCGAGCGTGGTGTCCTGGTTCTGGAAACCAACGACAAGACCCTGCCCATGCTCCGCGTCGGCGATGTGATTCAGGTCATCGACGGCCAGCCCGCGGATTCGGTCACCGACGTCGTGCGCGCCATGGCGCGCAAGGAAAAAGGCGAATTGATGACCATCGAAGTCATTCGGAATCATCAGCGCCAGGTCCTGAACGTGCCAGCCCCGGAGCACCAGCAGTTCTTCCTCCAGGGTGAGTTCCTCGATACACCCAAAGCGGCTCCAGCTCCGCTGCCAAACCCTGCTCCGGCACCAGCCGCCAAGGCACCTGCGCCGATTCCCGCACCCAAGGGCATGTCGGTCTGAAAACGGCGC
>JBEIPT010000247.1:0-5838 GCA_040376895.1 Lysobacteraceae bacterium
CAATCCCGATGAATCCGAACACCCAGCCGATCGTCAGTCCGATGAGCGCGCCGGCGATCAGGAACCCGATGCGTACCGCATACCAGCGTGCCGGCAACATGGCCTGCACGATGTGGCCACCATCGAGCGGCAGGAACGGCAGGATGTTCAGGTAGTTCACGAACAGGAAGGTGTAGATCGCCAGCGTCAGTGGTTTCTGTGCATCGAACAACTGCTCCGGCGCCTGGATCGCCAGAACAATCGCCAGTCCCCAGCCGATCAGAATTCCGGGCAGTGGACCCATCAGCGACATCCAGGCACGATGTGTGGCGTTGGGATGTTCCTCGTGGCCGATCGTGACGCCGCCGACGAGCGGCAGTGCCAGCATGTGCACGTTGCGATAGCCGAACAGGCGCATGACCAGAAAATGCCCGAGTTCGTGAATCACGATGACGACCAGCAGGATGATGGCGAACGTCATGCCGAAGAAATAGCCGCCCAAACCCAGGAACAGGGCGACGCTGAGTCCGAACAGAAGGATCTGATGCCAGCGCACCGGAGCACGTTCGCGACCTTGCTGGACATTCTGGGCAATCAAGGTGAGCCGGGACGCAGGCACTGCCGCGGTGCTGGCCGGCCAGCGTGCGCGCTTCAGAAACGCCAGCAGTGCTTTCAGCGCAAAACCGAGCGTGAACCGGGCAACGCCATCCTTGCCGATATGTGCACTGCCCTGTTCGACCAGTTGCAGACGCCGCCGATTGATCCAGTCGCCCGCCAGACGCAAGCGTTGACCGGCATCGGCTGCAAGTGCCCGACCGAGCGAGCCAAGTCGTGCCCGATGGGCCAGTACAGAGTCCGCCAGACTGCCCGGCGGCAGAGTTGCAGCCAATTCGCCTGCAACTGCCGTCAGCGCGAAGTAGGGGTCGCCGGGTTGCGAAATGACCTTGCGCCCGTCGTCCAGTTCGCTGACGAGATAACTGATGCAGCGGTTCGGGTTGTCGAGGTAGAAAGCCGGCATCAGGAACACCGTCGTGCCTGCGCCATCGCTGAACGCGGCCAAGCCCCGGGGGCCCGCTGGATTCTGCTCGATCAGATACCAAAACGGCCCTTCGAAACCAAGCGGCGCCAATTCGGCCCGGGCGGTGCCAATCAGATCTTCGGCAGCCAGGGATCGAGCCAGATCGACGGTGCATGGGCGCGCATGCTGGGTGCGGATCGGCATGGCCAACAGCGCGCGCCATTGCAGGATGACGATCAGGAACACTATGGCGCCGACAATGGCGAGCAGGTCAAACATGGGGGCGTGGGTCAGTAGGGGGCAAGGCCGGCGACATGCCATGGGTCAATAGCGGAACTGTTCAAACAGTGCAATCTTGCCGTTGGCATGGGCGACTGCTATCAAGTCGTGGTGACATTCATTTGCCGGACTCAGACGCGGGAGGGCGTTCGTGCACACGGTAGCCAGATTCCAGATTGACTACGTCCGATACCTGGACGAAGACGGGCAACTCGCGGCCGACGCTCCGGCGTTTGCGGAAGACAATGCCGTTCTGCTTGACCTTTATCGTCGCATGAACTTCCTGCGCTGTTTCGACAGCAAGGCGGTGGCGCTGCAGCGAACGGGCAAACTCGGGACCTATGCGTCCTGCCTGGGCCACGAGGCGGCACATGTCGCGATCGGTCTTGCCATGCGCGAAGAGGACGTGTTCTGTCCGATGTACCGCGAATATGGTGCCCAGTTCGTTCGTGGCGTAAAACCTCGCGAAGTGCTGATGTACTGGGGCGGAGATGAACGCGGCAATGATTTTTCAGGGCCAAGGCACGATCTGCCCTGGTGTGTGCCGATTGCCACACAATGCCTGCATGCGGCGGGTGCCGCACTGGCGTTCAAGCTGCGACACGAACCGCGGGTGGCGGTGTCGGTGGTCGGTGATGGCGGTACGTCAAAAACCGACTTCTACGCAGCAGTGAACTCTGCCGGTGCATTTCGCCTGCCGTACATCGGCGTGATCGTGAACAACCAGTGGGCGATTTCGGTGCCACGTTCGGCTCAGACCGGTGCCGAAACCCTTGCCCAGAAAGGTATTGCCGGAGGGCTTCACTGCATTCAGGTGGACGGCAACGATCCCATTGCCATGCTCGCGGTGATGCGCGACACCATTGAGCGGGCACGCACCGGTGGTGGTGGCACGGTGGTTGAAGCCGTGACCTATCGTCTTTCCGATCACACCACGGCTGACGATGCCCGCCGATACCGGCCTGAAGAAGAGGTCAAGCAGGCTTGGGCGCGCGAACCCTTGAAGCGGTTGCGAGCCTTGCTCGAAGCGCGTGGTGTCTGGGATCAGGCTCGCGAAGACGCCTTCAGGCTGGAAGCGAATGCGGAAGTCGACACTGAAGTGAACGCTTACCTGGAAACGCGCACACAACCGGTCACATCGATGTTCGATTTCATGTTTGCCGAGTTGCCGCATGATCTGCGGGAACAGCGCGAGGAAGTGTTGCGTTGGGAGGCTGGCAACCATGGCTGAGATCACCCTGATTGAAGCGGTCACCCAGGCCATGGCATACGAGATGCGGCATGATCCAAGCGTGATCGTGCTGGGCGAAGACGTCGGCGTGAACGGCGGCGTGTTCCGCGCCACGGCCGGCCTGCATGCGCAGTTCGGTTCCGGTCGTGTCCTCGACACACCACTCGACGAAACCACGATTGCCGGGCTCGCCGTGGGTATGGCGTTCCAGGGCATGAGGCCGATCGCCGAGTCGCAATTCGACGGGTTCATTTATCCGATGATGGACCACATCATCTGCCATGCCGCGCGGATGCGCTCGCGGACCCGTGGTCGGCTGCATTGTCCGATGGTGTTGCGTGCCCCGTGGGGCGGCGGTATCCGTGCGCCGGAGCACCACTCGGAAGCACCGGAAGCCTTGTTTGCACACATTCCCGGATTGCGGGTAGTGATTCCTTCCAGCCCTGCACGCGCCTATGGTTTGTTGTTGGCAGCCATCCGGGACCCGGATCCGGTCATTTTCTTCGAACCCAAGCGCATCTACCGGCAGTACAAGGAAGAAGTTCCGGACGATGGTGAAGCCTTGCCTCTGGACGTCTGTTTTGTGCTGCGTGATGGCAGTGACGTCACGCTGGTCACCTGGGGTGCACACGTCAAGGAAACCCTGGAAGCCGCGGAACGGCTTGCAGAGCGGGGCGTCAGTGCCGAGGTGATCGCCCTGGCCACCATCAAGCCGATCGACTTCGACACCATTCGAGAGTCGGTGAAGAAGACCGGTCGCTGCGTCATCGTGCATGAAGCCGCGCGTACGGCGGGAATTGGCGCCGAGATCGCTGCACAACTGGCTGAGAAGTCGATGTTCGACCTGGTTGCGCCGGTTGAGCGCGTGACCGGTTACGACGTGCCGATTCCCTTGTTCCGGCTCGAAATGAAATATCTGCCGAGCGTCGAGCGCATCATCGCCGCGGTCGACCGCACGTTGGCCTATCGCTGAGGATTCCCCATGAGCATCAAGTCGTTTCTGCTGCCCGACCTTGGAGAAGGATTGCCGGACGCCGAAGTGGTGTCGTGGTTCGTGAAAGTCGGCGATGTCATCCGGCTCGACGAACCTCTGGTGTCGATGGAAACCGCGAAAGCCGTTGTCGACGTGCCATCACCGTTCTCCGGCAAAGTGTTGAAACTTTACGGGGGCGCCGGTGACGTGATCGTCACCAACACGCCGCTGTGCGACATCGAACTGGATGCCTCTTTGCCACAGCGTGCGGAAGCACAGGACACCGGGCATCACCATACGCCGAAGGCGGCAAAACCTGCGCCTGCGGCAGTTGCCGAATCCCGCGAGGATGCCGGCACCGTGGTCGGTGCAATGAGTGCCAGCAATGAGGTGAAGCAGGAGGCCGTATTGACGGTGGGCGGCATCAAGGCCGTTCCGGCGGTTCGGGCGATGGCAAAGAAAATGGGTGTGGACCTGGCGCGTGTACGCGGGTCTGGGCCAGACGGCGCGATCAGCATGATCGATGTGAAACAGGCCGCATCGAATCCGTCGGCGTCGCCCGCCGCACCGACCATCAGTGCCCCGGTTGCAGCGCCTGCGGTCGTTGCGCCGACAACGTTTGATCGAGCGCCGGTATCGAGTGCCGGCAAACCGGTTCGTACGACCCCGCCTGGCGTGTCGGCAAAAGGCCAGCCCGAACCCCTGCGCGGCGTCCGTCGGAACATGGCGCGGATCATGGCCGAAGCGCATGCGCAGGTCGTGCCGACCACACTCTGCGACGACGCCGACATCCATGCGTGGCTGCCGGCGCAGGACATCACGGCACGCCTCATTCGTGCCATCGTGCTGGCCGCCAAGGCGGAACCGGCGCTCAACGCCTGGTTCGACATGGCGGGTCAAACGCGCACGCTGCACAACCGCGTCGATGTCGGCATTGCCGTCGATACTGAAGAAGGATTGTTCGTGCCGGCGCTGAGGAATGCCGACATGCTCGACGCCCGCGCCATTCGTGAATCGGTCAACCGATTGCGGGCGCAGGTCGCCGACCGTTCGCTGCCAGCCAGCGAACTGACCGGCTACACCATCTCGCTGTCGAACTTCGGCATGTTTGCCGGCCGATATGCCACGCCCGTGATCGTGCCCCCCTGTGTAGCCATTGTCGCGGCCGGCCGAGGTCGCCATCAGGTTGTTCCGGTCATGGGTGGCATCGAAACCCACAAAGTCATTCCGATCTCGCTGACGTTCGATCACCGGGCCGCCACCGGCGGCGAAGCGTCGCGGTTCCTGAAAGTGCTGCTGGATGATCTGGCGCGGCCTGCCTGAAGCAGCAGGCTCTTGAAGACTGCTGGGTGCGCGGACCTTCGCAAGCAGCAGGTCCTTCTTCAGCCCAGCCTACGCACCAGCTTGTCGAAACCAAGGTTGTGTTGACAGGATATCTGCGGTCCACAGAGACTGTCCGCACAGGGTTGACGCCCGTTTGCGGAGGTCAAAATGGACTCCATTTTGCGTTGGGCCACTTTCGTGGTGTTCTTGTACCCGGCAACGGTGCAAGCATCCGAGCCATTGGTTTCTGCCGAAACAACGTCGACCAGCGTCGAGGGCTCAAGCCTGCGCGCTGAGCGTGCATCGGGCCCGGTTTCATTGTTCCCACCGATGTTTGAGTCGCCAGGTGATCGCCCTGTGCGGGTTCACCGTGGGCCTGTTCTGGAGCAACTTGGAGGGCCGATCAGTGACAGCGGCAATGCTCCGAGTATTGCCAAAGTCCCGGGCTACTCGCGCGCACCGGGTACGTTCAATCTGATCCAGCGCACCTTGCTGACACCTATTTCGATGAACAGCCAGATCGCCGAGCCCAGTACGGGTGGACAGGGTCGGGCTTGGCTCGAAACCTACAACTGGTATGCGGCCATCACGGTCGACAACGGTCTGACGCGGTCGTATCTGGATCCGGACGATGTGTTTCCTCCAAGTCCCGAAGCTTTTGCGACAGGCGTCTGCTGCGATCAGCGTGTGACACAGGATGCGACCCGGGATCTGGTGTTCTGGTACATGCAGTACAACCAGATCGTCGACGGCACCAATGGTGTGCGGTTGGCGATGGCGCAGGGCAGCGCCGAACTCGCTGCCAACAACTGGAGCTACTGGAACTTTGTGCCGGCCAATTTTGGACTCACGAATGTCTGGCTGGATTTCCCGCACCTGCATGTCAGTGCCAACCATCTCTACTTCACGAGCAATCTGTTCCAGGCGTCGGACAACGCCTTCTATGGGTCAGTGATTGTTCGCATACCGCTCGATGAACTGGCGACGGGCGGCAACATCAACTATCGATACCTGGTGAGCGGCCGAGGGTCGGTC
>JBEIPT010000569.1:0-1981 GCA_040376895.1 Lysobacteraceae bacterium
CAAGGATCTGCCGTCGGCAAGCATCAAGGCGGCGGTGGTGTCGGGGCGTGTGGTGCCGTCGGCAGCCGTCACGGAACTGGCAAGCCTGCCCGGCAAGCCGGAACTGTACGCGAAGTTGCTGTACGTGCTCAACGCACCGGCGCAGCAGCTGGTCACGGTCCTGTCGGCCGTGCAGCGTGACCTGGTGACCGTGTTGTCCGAGTCAGTGAAAAAGCGGGAGAGCGCACCGGGCGCCGAATAGCGATTACCGATTACCGATGCAGATTGCCGATTCACCGATTGGCGTGTGCAGATAAACAGATTACCAATTTCAGATTTTCAGATTGTCGATTCGATCAATAGGAGAGAGAGCAATGGCAGACGTGACGCAGCAGCAGGTGGTGGACTACATCAAGGGAATCTCGGTGCTTGAGCTGTCGCAGCTCGTGAAGACGCTCGAGACGGAGCTGGGCGTGTCCGCCGCAGCCGCGATGCCGATGATGATGCCGGGCATGGGTGGCGGCGGCGCGGCCGCAGCCCCGGCCGAAGAGCAGACCGAATTCACGGTGACGCTGACCGAAATCGGCGGCAACAAGATCAACGTGATCAAGGTTGTCCGCGAAGTGACCAGCCTCGGCCTGAAGGAAGCGAAGGACCTCGTCGAGAGCGCGCCCAAGCCGATCAAGGAAGGCGTGTCGAAGGACGAAGCCGCGGGCATCAAGAAGAAGTTCGAAGAAGCCGGCGCGAAAGTCGAAATCAAGTAGTTCGGAATTTGCACACCGAGACATGGAGGGCCCAGTCCTCCACGTCTCGGTGTGAGTTCTGACGAGTTTGGCGCGTTTCTTATTTGACGGCCGGCGTCCGTGTACGCCGGCTGCTGCTATTGGCCACGGCGTGTACGTACGCGTCCATGGCGGGATCGGCACGGCCTCGAGGATTATCTGAATGTACAGCCTGCCCAAGAACGTCTATCGCGAGCGCATCGACTTTTCGAAGATTAATACCACGATCCCGATTCCGAATCTCATCGAGATTCAGAAGAAGTCCTACGAACGTTTCCTGCAGATGAATCGTCTGCCGTCGGAACGTGAGGACGTGGGGTTGCAGTCGGTCTTCAAGTCGGTCTTCCCGATCAGCGATTTCCGGGAGAACTCGTCACTCGAGTTCATCGACTATTCCATCGGTAACTGGGAGTGCAAGTGCGGCCGCCTGGCCGGCCTGGAGCACCTCCGCAAAAAGTGTGAAGGCTGCGGCACCACACTGACGGCTGATCCCTACGGCGAAGGCGCCGTCATTTGTCATTCGTGCGGCCGCGCCAACGAAGCGCGCGGCAACGTCTGCGACATCTGCGGCACGACCGTCAACATGAAGCTGAAGTACGACGTCGAGGAGTGCCAGGAACGTGGCATGACCTACGCCGTGCCGCTCAAGGTGACGATCCGCCTCGTCGTCTGGAACAAGGATCCCGAGACCGGGGTCAAGACGATTCGCGACATCAAGGAGCAGGAAGTCTATTTCGGCGACATCCCGCTGATGGGCGACCACGGCACGTTCATCATCAATGGCACCGAGCGTGTCATCGTGTCGCAGTTGCACCGCTCGCCGGGTGCCTTCTTCCACGCGGAAGAAAAGACGCTCTACGGCGCGCAGATCATTCCGTACCGCGGTTCGTGGGTCGAGTTCGAATACGACACCAAGAATCTGCTGTACGTGCGCATCGACCGCAAGCGCAAGTTCCTCGCGACCGTGTTCCTCCGGGCCCTGGGCCTGCGGAGCGCCGCCGAGATCCTGCGCACGTTCTACACGACCGACGAACTGGTCATCAAGGACGGCAAGGTGATGTGGAAGGTGGCCGACACACTCGTCGGCCGTCGCGCGGGCGCGGCGCTGCAGATTCCGGGCTCCGACCTGCAGATCTACCCGGGCAAGAAGATCCGCAAGGATCAGATCGAAGCCCTCAAGAAGGCCGGCGTCGAAGCCATCGAACTCACCGAGGGTGAGC
>JBEIPT010000050.1:0-13288 GCA_040376895.1 Lysobacteraceae bacterium
AGGACTTCATGGAATACGGGCAGGATGCGGTAGATCGGCTCGAGCAGATAGTGCGCCACATGGTCGCGCTCATCACTGACGCCGGGTTTCACCGGTGACAGCGTGGCCGTTTGCCAGCCTGCCGTCAGCGCGGTACGCATACGCGCCCAATCGGTCGCGCTCTCGCCGGGCGTGCGCAGGCCGCTGATTTCGGCGAGCAGGCAGCGAACGACCTCTTCCTCTTTCTGCAACAGTGACTGTCGGATGGCCTCGGTCGGGTGTGTCGTGAACACCGGTTCGATGTCGAGCGTGGCCAGAGTGGCGAGCACTTGATCGGCACTGAATCCCAGCGACTGCGCACGCGTCAGCGCTTCATGCAAACCGCCTGGCTGATCTCCGCCCGCCTGGATCTGGTACCCGCGGCGCCGACGGATTCGGTGGACCCGTTCGGCGACATTGACGACCTGAAAATACGTCGCGAATGCACGGGCCAGTCGTTCAGCGTCGGCCGGCGCCTTGCCGCGCACTGCGTCGAACAGCAGCGATACCGGATGAGCCGCCTCGCGGCGCCGGATCGCGTCAATCCGAAGCCGCTCCACCTCGCGGTAGAAGTCTTCGCCCAGCTGCTCGGCCAGCATGTCACCGACGAGGGCACCCAGGCGGCGGACGTCGTCCTTCAGGGGGGCGTCGACGGCGGGGAATTCGATATCGCGTAGGCGGTCTGGATCCATCATCGGTCCACTCAAGGGTTTCGGTCCTGATGTTGCATGAGGTTCTGCCACAACCCTAGCGCGGATTGGTCATATGGCCCGCGAATTCGATTGCATCGACCATGTCCGCCCCGGGACGGAGGTGAAACCGTTCCCGGTCCAGACACTTGCGGGAAGTCAATAAACCGAATATTTGTAGGGGTCTGAACATGACAGGAAAGCACAATGAACAAGCGTGGTTTGGCGGTTGCGATCGGCGTGGTTCTGGCAGGCATGGTCTCTGCGGTGGCGTCAGCGGAATTTCCGAGGGACGACACACGGAACTTGTCATTCGGCGCGGTGTCCTTCGACCCGACCGCCTTTTCCGATTGGCGGCCAGCAACGCGTGCACCGAACGGCGCCGGGCTGAGGCTGGTCCAGTTCACCGACACGCCGCAGCAGGCTTGGCGCGAAGATCTGGTCCGCAGCGGGTTCGTCGTGCTGCAGTATTACCCGCACAACGCCTATCTGGTTTGGGGTGATGAAGTGGCTGCGAACCGCACGGAAGCATTGCCGTTCGTTCGTTGGCAAGGTGGGTTCAGTCCCGACTGGAAACGCTCGGAAGACCTCAAAGGCCGATTCGGCACGATCGACAACGTTCAAATGCTCGTCTATGACGACGGCAATCTGACGAATACGATCGAACGTATCCGAAGTCTTGGCGGTACGGTGCTGAATCTGTTTGATGCCCAGCCGGATGGCCGTTTGCAGAGCCTGATCGTGCGCCTCGATGCCGGCAAACTCGATGCAGTCACCAACATTCCGCAAGTTCTTTGGGCCGAGTATGCAAGCCCGCGTGCCTACTTCGAAGACGAGTTGGCGTCGCAGATCGTGGCCGGAAATTACAATGGCGCAGGGCAGGTCACTGCGACGGGATACATTCCGTACATCACCAACCTGGGCCTCAGCGGCGACAACGTGCGGTGGGCGGTTACCGATAGTGGTATTGACTACGCCAACCCGGAATTGACCAGTCGGATCGTGGCTGGCCACGACTTCCCGGGTTGCCCCGTCACGGCCAGTCAACCGGGTAACGACAACGCCGACGGCGGTCACGGTACCCACGTTGCCGGCATCATCGCAGGCGCCGGTACCCAAGCCGGCGGTATTGATGCGAACGGGTTCCACTACGGCATCGGCATTGCGCCACAAGTGGATCTGGTCGCTCTGAATCCAATCTGTATCGGCTCCGTGCCTTGGCCGCCAGCAGGTGGTTGGCAGGAATTGAGCAAACAAGCCCTGGCCCGTCAGGCGATCGGCAGCAACAATTCCTGGACCTCGGGTGAGGGCACTGGCGTGGGCTACAACGCCTCGGCGCGTACACACGATTTCATGATCCGCGACGGTGACTTTGATACCGCGATGGTCAATGAGCCGTTCATCGAAGTGTTCTCGGCAGGCAACTCCGGTTCCGGCGCGAGCACGATCACCGCACCGAAAGAAGCGAAGAACATCATCGTGGTCGGCGCGTCGCGCAATCAGCGCGTCGGCGCGATCGATACCCTGGCTTCCTTCAGCAGCCGGGGTCCGGCCATCGATACCCGAACACTGCCGAACATTTCGGCACCGGGTGAACAAATTGCATCGACCCGACGTGTAGCGGGTGCCGCACAATGCGGCACGGCAATCGGCGCCGGTGTGTTGGCGAATTACGCCTTCTGCTCGGGCACCAGCATGGCGTCACCGCAAGTGGCTGGCCTGTCGGCACTGCTCGCACAATGGTGGCGAAACGCCAACGGTGGCGCCACGCCCAGCCCGGCGATGATCAAATCCTTGCTGGTGAATGGCGCGGTCGACATGGGCACGGCAGACGTGCCGAACAACAATGAAGGTTGGGGTCGTATCCATCTGCCTCGCTCTTTGGCCAATGGCTTGCAAGCAGCGTACGTTGACCAGACCGAAGTACTGACGACGATCGGCGCCGCGTACGAACGGACCTACGGTGTCCCGGCTTCGGGTTCGCCGGTTCGGGTCACGTTGACCTGGACCGATGCCCCGGGTGCCGCCGGCGCCAATCCGGCACTCGTCAACAACCTCGATCTCGAAGTGATTGCCGGTGGCCAGACCTACCGCGGCAACGTCATGACCGCCGGCCAATCGGTCACGGGCGGTACTGCGGACAGCCGCAACAACATCGAAAACGTGTTTCTGCCGGCCGGAACGTCTTCGGTCACGGTGCGCGTGATTGCCACAACATTGCCGGGTGACGGCGTGCCGAACGTCGGTGACACCACCGATCAGGACTTCGCGCTGGTCTGCAGCAACTGCATCAGTGAGCCGACATTCACGGTGGCCGCCAATCCGAGCCAGTTCGAAGTCTGTGCCGCGTCGACGCCGCAAGTCACCAGCACGATTTCGGTGGGTTCGGTGCTCGGTTTCGTGACGCCGGTTGACCTGACCCTCGGCGGGACGCCGGCTGGCAGCACGTCAGGGCTCGTGCCTTCCACCGTTACGCCGACTGGGACCAGTACGCTGACCATCGGCAACCTCACCAACATTACGCCCGGAACCTATCCAGTCGTGGTCACGGGAACGTCCGGCCCCACGGTTCGCACCAGCAACATCGGACTCGAAGTGGCGACCGCGCTGCCCGGGGCATCAACGTTGCAGACCCCGGCCGACAACGCCACGTGCCAGTCATTCACGCCGACGTTGACGTGGGATCTGGTCTCTCAAGGCAAGACCTATCTGGTTGAGGTGGCGACCGATTCCGGGTTCACGAACATTGTCCGCTCGCAAACCCTGACGAATGTGTCGAGCTGGACGGTGACGCCGGCACTCTCGTCGTCGACCGATTATTTCTGGCGAGTCGGTGCCGCCAACATCTGCGGCAACGGCACTGGATCGTCGGTCCGGCAGTTCCGCACGCAAGCGGCAGCCGGTGATTGTGATGTCGGTCAGTCCGTCGTCTCGGTGTTCACCAATGGCGCCGAGCCGGGAACCACGGATGGCTTCACGGTGACCGGCTCGGGTGCGACGAACTGGGTCACCAGTACCGCACGGCCATTTGCCGGCACTGCTGCTTGGCTGGCCGCTGACGTCGTGACGGTTACCAACCAGCAACTCGAAACACCGACGATCAACATTCCGAGCGGCCAGAATCCAGTCACGCTGCAGTTCCAGAGTGACGAGACGATGGAAGACCGCACGGGTGGCGGCTGCTGGGATGGCGGCTGGGTCGAATACACCACCAACGGCGGTACGAATTGGACAGCGGTCCCTGGTGCCGACGTCCTGGTCGGGCCTTACAACGGCGCAGTGAATGGCGTCGGTGCCGGCTGGTGCGGAGATCCTCTGGCCTACAACCGCAAGGTGATCAGCGTCAGCTCGTTGGCAGGTCAGGCGGTCAAATTCCGCTTCCGATTCACCAGTGACGACTCCGTCGGCCGCGCGCCGCACGGCTGGTATGTGGACGACATCCGCGTGCAGGCCTGCTCCAGCGGCCCGACCGATGCCATGTTCGCGAACGGCTTCGAGTAATCGCTTGATCAGTGCGCCCGTCGGTCCTGATCGACGGGCGCCCAGGACTGGGCTTCAGGCACCATCAACCGGTTACGCCAACACAGTGCGGTGACGAGTTGATGAGGTGTTCGAAGCGAATATCGAATCCGATCCCATGCAGCGTGTACGCAGGGGGCCTCGGGTGCGCATGACGGCGGTAACGCGTGTCACACGGACAGACTTGCCGCCATCGGCACTGCTAGGCAGGTATAGCGGCACAGGTGCCTACACGGACTGCTATTCAGTCGACGTGCCGGGTGATGTTTCACTCGCCGATTTTGTCCAGGCTTTCTACACCGGTTTCGTGTTCCGAATCGAACGGTTTCTGCTGCGTATGTTCCTCTCGCGCCCATCCACGGACGGAGACATCCAGCGTTTGATGTCGGGTGAATCAGAGGACTTCGCAGCCTGGCGCGTCGAAGCCCAACACGAAACACAACTCCTGATGTGCGACATCGCGGCACGGACCCGATCGTGGTTCATGGTTGAATCGAACAGTGATGGCACCACACGGCTGTATTTCGGATCTGCCGTGGTGCCCGTGCGCGACAAGCGAACTGGAGCGTCGAAGCTGGGCTTGGTGTTTGATCTCTTGCTGGGGTTCCACAAGCTCTATTCAATCGTGTTGTTGCGAGCGGCACAAAAGCGACTGCGCCGAGCTTAGGCTGGTGCTGAGCGAAGCGAAACCCAGCTTCTTTCGAACCAACATCAGCAAACAAGATTTGGGCATGTCCTGCGGTGATGAAACCGAAACAAATTCCTGTGCTTGGCTTGCGCAAGAGCAGAGTTTTTCATGCGTCAAAGGCTGCATTCGACGAGCTTGACTTCCTATCCTGCGTTCCGGATTTCGTGGTTTACTTGAGATGATCATTTCCAGTGGGAACCCGAGAATGTATGGGCGTTACGCACAGTGAACACGCTGACCCAAATGCTGGACTCCTGGCGGGACGGAAATGACGCGTCCCTGGATCAACTGTTCAACCTGGCCTACGAACAACTGAAGCAGATCGCCGCCCAAAGGCTTCGCAGCACAGACGGCAGCACGACACTTTCGCCTACCGAATTGATCAACGAGGCCGTGGTTCGAGTCATGGGCGCGGCCCCGCAGTGGCAGAACCGTGCGCACTTTTTTGCGTCGATGTCCCTTTATATGCGCGCCGTCCTGGTGGATCACGCGCGGGCACGCCATAGCGAGCGTCGTGGCAGTCCGATGCTGCACGTGACCTTGGGGCACGCTCGCGACGTAGGCGACGATTCCGCAATCGCCGACCTGCTCGCGCTGGATGGCGCGTTGCATCAACTCGAAGCGCTCGATGCGCGCAGCAGCTCGGTGTTGCATCTCACCTATTTTGCCGGTCTCGATCGACATCAGATTGCTGAGGTACTCGAGGTTTCGGTGCAGATCGTCGACCGCGAGCTGCGCTTCGCGAAATCGTGGTTGAATGCCCATCTGGATACGACACTTTGACGTGTGTGCGCATCGTGCTCCGGTTGCGGATCATCACGAGCCGTAGCACTGATGCGCAAGGATCAAAATGCATAGGGAAAAAAGCGTGATGCTATTGCGAACACAAGCCTCCTGGGCTCCTGCGTGGAACAGCCTGTTGCGTTCTCAATTCATGGCGGTTGTGCACACATGCTGAGCCCCGACCAATTCGCGCGCGTCAAAGCCCTGTTCGACCAGCTCTGCGATTTGCCTGCCGATGAGCAGCGCGCGGCATTGGGCCGGCTTCAAGAGGACGGCGAAGTGCTCGCGGAGCTGCACTTGCTGCTCGACAAGACCATGGCCAATGTCGATCACACCGTACAACCCATGCTCAAGGTCCTGGCGGCGCTTGCGGAAACGCCGTGTACAGGTGACGTACTCGGTGCATGGACCTTGCATGAAGAGATCGGCCAGGGCGGAATGGGCAAGGTTTTTCTCGCGCGTCGAAGTGATGGCCAGTTCGATCAGCTCGCCGCGATCAAGTTGCTATCGGGCCGGCCAAGTGCCATCGAGCAGCGTTATCTGGCGCGCGAACGCCAGATTCTCGCCTCGTTGACGCATCCCAATATCGCCCGTTTGTACGATGGCGGCAGTACACCACAGGGACAGCCCTATCTGGTCATGGAGTACGTGCAAGGCCTGCAGATTCATCGCTATTGCGACCAGCATGGGCTGAGCTTGGCGGCACGTCTGCGGCTCATCATCGACGTCTGTGCAGCGGTCGTTTATGCCCATCAACAGTTGATCGTCCACTGTGACTTGAAGCCCGGAAACATTCTGGTGACCAGCGATGGACGGCCGGTGCTGCTGGATTTTGGCGTCTCGCGTCTGGTGGATGTTGCCGATTGGGGCGGCTCGACCGATGACGCGGTGCTCAACACCAATACCGCACTGACCGGTGCCGCCTATACCCCACGATTTGCCAGTCCCGAGCAGAAAGCGCGTGGTCAAGTCGGTACCGCGAGCGATATCTACAGCTTGGGCTTGGTGTTGACTGAAATACTCGATCTTGAATGGCCCGATGACCAGCGGCCACCGTTGCAGAGGCTGCCGACCGAGTTGGCGGCGATCATCGAACGGGCAACCCGTCAGCAGGTTGCTGATCGCTACGGCAGCGTCGCGGAGTTTGCAGCCGACTTGCGTCGTTATTTGGCACATGAGGTGGTTTTGGCTCGGCCAGCCACGGCGTTCTACATTGCTCGCAAATGGTTGCGACGCAATTGGAGTTGGAGCGCAGCGGCCGTCGGGGTATTGGCATTGGTAGCGACGTTTTCGCTGCAGATGCGTGAGCAACGGGATAACGCAATCCGGGCCGAGAGAACCTCTCGTGCGGTCAAGGATTACATGGTGTCGGTGTTCCAGGGGGCCGACCCGGAAATGTCCGGACAGCGCGACCTGCCGGTGTCGGCTCTGTTGGACGCCGGTCGTGAGCGATTACAAGGCGCATTGAAGGACGATCCACGCTCGCGCACCGAGCTCTCCAGCATTCTCGGCACCGTCTATCAGAGCATCGGGAAGCGCGATCAGGCGCTGAAGTTGTTCGATGAAGCCATTGAGCAGGCGCGCGGTCAGTCCTGGCATCCGCTATTGGCCGAAGCGCTGCACAAGAAAGCGTATTCGCTGTATGACATGGGCGAGTTCAAGCAGGCGCTGGCGCCTGCACGTGAAGCGCTTGAGCTGCGGGAGCGTTACGCGGGCGAGAGTGCTGAACGCGTTGACAGTATGCGACTGCTTGGCTCGATTCTCGGCTATTCGGGGGAGACCGAAGAAGCACTGAAAATATTGTCGCAAGCGCTGGAGTTGGCCACGCGTCTGCGCGGCGCAGAAAGCCTTGAAGCGGGGCACGTGCATCTGGATCTGGCGCGCTATTTCGGTGACGGTGGTGGCCGTGCCGATCTGGTGTTGGAGCATTCGGAACTGGCGGCCAAGTTGTTTGCGCAACACTTGGGCGCCCGGCATTTCCGTGTCACAGACGCTCTCGAAATGCGCGTGCTTGGACTTGCCCAGTCCAATCAGGCGGTCGCCGCGGTGCCTTTGGCACGCGAATTGGTCGCTCAACGTACCGCTCTTTATGGCGATATCAGTCATCCAAGGTGTTATGCACTGCATATGCTGGGATCGATATTGCGGCGTGCTGGACGACAAATGGAGGCCGTCCCGGTCTTTCAAGATTGCCTGGACATCCATGAGCAGTTGGACGGGCCGGAATCCGTGGCGAGCTTGGTGCCGATGCTGGGTTTGGGCTTGGCCTATGAGAGTGCTGGCGCGCATGAGTCGGCGCTGAAAGTATTCGAACGGCAACTCGCCATCCATGGGCAGCAAACGCTGACCACCGACATCACGCCCGCAGGCCTGCGTCTTCATGTTGCGCACAATGAGCGTTTGTTGGGAAACCTGGATCGGGCGCAAGCGGCAATGAAACTGGTCCTCGCCGAGTATCAGGCAGATGCGGCAACGCCGCCCGAAGATTGGATCGATGCCCAACTTGAGCTCGCTGCCCTGTCTCGACAACTGGGAGACATCGCTGCGGCGCAAGCAGCGATTGACGCCATCACGCCGGCACAGTTGGCCGATGATCCCACCAGCAGCGGCAGGACACTGGCCGAGCGTGGCCGGATCGCACTGGCGCGCGAGGAGCACGAACAAGCCCGTTTGCTGTTCAAGCAAGCGCAAGCACAGCTTGTGAGCGCACGCGGAGAACATGATCCGGAGGTGTGGCTGATCGACGTCGATTACGCCGAATGGCTCGCTCAAGCCGGCGGCAAGCCCGAGCAAGCACGGGAGCTCGCCGTTGCGATTGCGAACAAGGTCAAACTGGCGATCGACCCTGCCGGGCGCTGGGCGGATCGTCTGCGCAAGCTGGGTGCGTCGGTCTAAGCTGCTCGCGAGGGCGCCAGGGTGGTCTTTGAACGGAGCGCCGGGCCTTCGTGGCTCGCGTCACAGGGCAACATTTCATAGGTTCATGATAATTCGGTCGCGCTGTCACGTTAAGTAGTTTAGGGAAGACTACGGAACGGCTGACTTATGCTCGATACGCTCGATGAAACGCCGGAACGGCGTGCCCAGCTCACCGCTGGCGTCGTGCGGCGCATCGACGTTCGCCGCAAGGCGCTGTCCTGTCTTCAGGCAACCGCTGCCATCGGTGTTTCTGCGGGATTGATCGCTTTGGCGGCACCGGGTATCGGCAACTACCCGCTGGTGGCGTGGGTGGCCTTTGCGCCTTGGCTGGCGTCTCTGTCGCGCTTGGCACCGGCGGCTGGGGCGCTTTCGGGGCTGGTGATGGGTATGGCCTACATCGCGCCCGGACGCTGGAGCACCTTCAATGCCGCAATCGGAGCGGCTGGTTATCAAGGCGCTACGCTAGTTGGCTATACGCTGCTGTTCTTTCTGATCTTCGCGCTCCCATTTGCGCTGTTTGGTGCCTTGGATCGGCGTCTACATTTGCTTGCGCGCGGTGGATTGCAGCGGGTCGCGTTGCTGCGTGCCTCGGTTCTTGCCAGTTTGATCTGCGGTATCTGGTCGCCCTTTGCTTACACGCCAGCAAGTATGATCGTCGAGCACGCGCCGATGCTGCAGTTGGCGGCGATTGGTGGCGAACCGTTGGTGCTGTTCGTGCTGCTTTGGCCTAGTGCCTTGATAGCAGCTCTGCTACAGAGCCAAAGACCGATGCGGCAGCGCATCGTTGCCCTGGTGCCCATGGCGCTCTGCCTGCTGGCCATCGCAGGCCAAGGCTATTGGCGCATCAACTCCTTGGAGCAAGCCGAGGCAAGCGGCGCTGGGATACGTCTGTCCGCCATGCCACTGCAGTTGGATCTTCCCGCGCGAGCATCGCCGATCATGTTGTCGCGTGATCGTGCGCATTCGAGTTTATCGGCGCTTGAGCTCAGCCGCGACAGTTTGCAGCGCGCACCCCATTGCGAACTGGTGGTTTGGCCGGAAACACCGTTGCAGTCTGTGCACCAAGAACAGCTTTGTGCCGCAGGCCCTCAACTCGCGAACAAGCTAGGGCTCCCGTTGATGATGCAATGCCAGCGGCGAAATGGAGCACGCAACCAACTTACCGCAGAATGGTTGCGCCCAGGACAAACGGAAACGCCGTTTCACGCCAAGTCGAGTTTGGTGCTCTTGTACGAAAAACCATTGTGGGGCGAGGGCCGTTACTCCGTCGGAGCGCCCGGTAAAGTGTTTACCCTCGACGCGCAGCGCCGACTGATTCCCACGATCTGCTACGAGTTGCACTCCCGCGCACATCTGCGCGCGGGAGTGCTCGCCGGCGGCAACATCGTCGTCCATATGGCCAGTTTTGCCGCCTTCGCGCGCCACCCGATCGACATCTGGGATCAGGGCATGGCGCGTTTGCGTGCGGTCGAGTTCGGTGTGCCCATCGTGCGCGCCAGTAATCGCGGGCCGGTGGGTTGGATCGACGCGCTTGGCCGGGAGCGCAGCCTTAGCGCGCGCTTTGGCCACCAGGCTCACTGCGAATCGGTCTTCTCGCCCGCCGGAGCACCGGTTTTGCACGCCCGCCTGGCGCCCATCGCCGCCTGGCTGCCCGCGTCCATGGTGCTGTTGCTCATCGCCGCAGGCTGGCTCTTGTCTGCCTACCGCCCACATCACTACCTGAGACGCACCCACTCACCATCTTCCATCACCCGCCACAACAGGAACACCCAATGATCCAGCCCACCCACCGTAACCTCGCCATGGCCATCTTCATGCTGACGTGTACTCTGTCAGCACCACAGGCCTTCGGAAACAGTGTTGATCTTTATTTTCCCGTACAACCCCCACGTCCTGGTGCGGCGCAGCGTGCCCAGTTTACCGCGATCTCAATGGATATGTTTCGTGAGCGCATGGCGCGATTGGGCGACCCTCAGCTTGCCGCGATACGTCAGCTCAACGGCACTGCCCCCGACAGTATCGGCTTGCTGGGGGAAATTGCAGGCGAGTGGACAGGTGTCGATGGCTACGTTACCTACACCCAAGACTTTCCGACGGTAGGCTTCCTTCAAATCCTGCTGCGTGGATACGAGGCGACTCGCGAAGCTACCAGCAATCGTTATCGCGCCGAATGGGACCGCCGCATCTATTGGCTCAACATTGATGGCGATGGCCCAGGCATTCCGCATCTGCTGCCAGCGCTGGAGTTGACGAGCAGTTACGTACCCGCAGTGAATGATAGCTTTCCTGAGTTTTATAGCGACGCCAACGTCATCGCAGAGTGCACGGCGACGAGCCCTTGCGCGCTCAACTGGGTGCCCTTTGTCAGCTATCGTGATCCGGTAACCGACTACAGCGGCTATCCCGAGGGTGCAGCCGATGCAGATCTTTATTTTGTCGCCAACGCCAATGGGGATGCCGTGGCAGTGTCCTTGGATCTCTACGATGCCAACGGGGAGCCTGACGGTCGGACCCCGATGAACGCCGGCGACGAACTGAAACTATCGACCATTGGTTACAAGCTCGACGAGCCGGGCTTTGTTTACGTCCTGGGCTACATGGACTTCGTCACGATCGATACTGGCGTGAGCATCGAACGAAAGTACTACGTGCCCGGCCAGGATTTTGTGGACCCGAATCTCGTGAATCTCAATGCCGGTCCGCGCAAAATCAAGTTCTTGCTTGAAGCCTATCGAGAAAACGGAAGCACACCCAGCTATGGGTTCGGTGGTCCTTTCAATTTAGGGTTCACTTGGTCAGGTGTGCCGGATTTCCTGTTTAGCGGCAACATGGAAGCCTTGGTGCCTGACGGAACGAGCGTGCAAGCGGCGCCTTCTGCCAACGACTAGATCAGGGTTTGCGCAAGCGCTCAAGCGTTCAATGCCAGCGGCCGGGCCAACTTTCATCCAATGATGTTGATTTGGCCCCGCTACGACGTCAATGAGTTCTAAGGCCACTACGGAACTTCTCAGCCATGCTCGATGCTCTCGAACCCACGCGTGAACTGCGCTCACGGCTCGTCGCCACCCTCCTGCTCAGCCAGTCAGGAACCAGAAATCTCCGCATCGCGCAGGGCGGCAGCGGCACATTTACGGCCGACAGTGGCTCACTCAACGTCGGCGGTGTGATGTGACTCGCGGACGGTGGGGTCACGCCGCTGCCCGTGGCGCGGGTGACGCTGCGGAACTTGACACTGACCATCGCAGACAACGGCCTGTCGGGTTGGTCGCCCGCCAGAGCACCGGTTTTACACGCACACCTCGCACCCTTCGCGGCTTGGTTGCCTGCGCTCATGAGCTTGCTGCCAATTGCCGCAAGCCGCAGCACCCACTCGCAGCCTTCTTCCACACGCATCAAACGGAGCTCCCAATGACCCTGTCTGCCCGCCGTATCCTCGCAATGGCCATTCTTGCGATCTCTTGCGCCCTACCGGGTGAGTCTTCCTTTGCCTCGGACTTCCCGGTAGGACCGGTCACCCCAACATTCCCTTCGGCCGAACGGCGGGCGGGCTTTACCGCGATTTCGATGGAGATGTTTCGCGAGCGCATGGCGCAATGGGACCGAGACCCGCAAATCGCCGCCCTGCGTCAGGCCAACGGCACTCAGGCTGCCGGCAGCATCGGCTTGCTGGGAGAAATCGACGGCCAGTGGACCCGGGTTGATGGCTACGTTTCGTACACCCAGAACTACCCCTCGGTGGGTTTGTTTCAAATTCTTCTGCGGGGATACGAGGTCACGCGCGAGGGCAGCAGCAATCGTTATCGCGCCGAATGGGACCGTCGCATCTATTGGCTCAACTTTGATGGCAGCGGCCCGGGCATTCCGTATCTGATGGGGTCGCTCGAGTTTGTCAGCAACTACGTGCCAGCAGCCAATGATCCATTTCCCGAGTTCAACGGCGACGCCAATGTGCTCGCGGAATGCACACTGGCCAGTCCTTGCTCGATCAATGTGCTGCCCTATGTGCTTTATCGTGATCCAGTCACCGACTACAGCGCTTATCCCGATGGCGCTGCCGATTCGGATTTACTGTTTGTCGCCAACGCCGACGGGGATGCCGTAGCGGTTTCACTGGATCTCTTCGATGCCAATGGGCAGCCTGACGGCAGAACCTCGCTCAACTCCGGCGACGAACTGCAATTGTCCACAATCGGATACAAACTTGACGAGCCCGGCTTCGTTTACATCGTCGGCTACATGGACTTCGTCACCATCGACACCGGCGTGAGCATCGAGCGCGAGTACTATTTGCCAGGCCAGGATTTTGTCGACCCGAATCTGGCGAATTTTGATGCCGGCCCGCGCAAGATCAAGTTTCTGCTGGATGCCTATCTGCAAAACGGAAACAGCCGCACCTACGCGTTCGGTGGTCCTTTTGCTCTGGGGTTCACTTGGTCGGGTGTGCCGGATTTCCTGTTCGGCGGCAACATGGAATCACTGGTTGCGGATGGTACGAGCGTGCAAGCGGCGCCACCCGGCAACGACTAGATCGAGGTTTCCGCAAGCGCTGGAAAAATCTCATTTCTCGCATGACCGCAAGGATTTTCATCGAATGATGATAATCGGGCCTCGCCACTGCGTTAAGGAGTTCTAGGGACACTACGGAACTTCTCAGCCATGCTCGATGCTCTCGAAC
>JBEIPT010000096.1:0-10791 GCA_040376895.1 Lysobacteraceae bacterium
CAGCGAACCGGTGGCCGCCATCAGCACGCGCGGGATCAGGTGCGGTTCCGGGTCATGCCATTCACCGAGTTCGCCATCCGGATCGGCACCGGCGGCGTTGAAGTAGCGCAACGAGACAGCAGTCCAGTCGTGTTCTGCTGCAATGTCGGCCAACATCTGCTCGACCAGCATTTTTGATCGTGCATACGGGCTCATGGGCGACAGAGCCGCCCGCTCGTCCACCGCCTCGGTGGCATGGCCATAAACCGAACATGAGCTGGAAAACACGATCCGGCGAACTCCGGCGGCAGCCATCGCATCAAAGAGGATGAGGCTGTTGCGCACATTCTGTCGATAGTAAGCCTGCGGCTCACGCATGGAATCGGCGGGATAACAAAGACCGGCCAGGTGAATGACCGCCTCGACGCGTTCGTCGCGCAGAATGCGCTGGACATGTGCGCCGTCACCCACGTCACCTTCGATCAATCGACCGAAACGCACCAGCTCACGATGACCCGTACTGAGGTTGTCATAGACGATCGGCTCGTGACCCCGACCGGCCAGGGCCTTGCAGACATGGCTGCCAATGAAGCCTGCGCCGCCGGTCACCAGAACCCGCATCACCATGAATCAGTCCAGCCGACCGGACAACAGTTCATCGAAATAGCTGATCGTGCGAGCCAGCCCTTCGTCCAATGCAACGGCTGGTTGCCAGCCCAGACGCTCGCGCGCGAGCCGGATATCGGGCTGGCGCTGCGTCGGGTCATCGGCTGGAAGTGGCTTGAAGGTGAGCTTCGATTTTGAGCCGGTCTGCTGGATGACCTTTTCGGCAAGTTCGCGAATCGTGAACTCGCCCGGATTGCCGATGTTGACTGGTCCGACAAAATCGGCCGGACTGGCCATGAACGCCAGGAAGCCGTTGATCAGATCGTCGACGTAACAGAACGAACGAGTCTGTTGACCCTCGCCATAAATCGTGATGTCTTCGCCGCGAAGAGCCTGGACAATGAAGTTCGAGACCACACGCCCGTCGTTCGGATGCATGCGCGGACCGTAGGTGTTGAAGATTCGAACCACCTTGATCTCCAGCTGATGCTGTCGGTGATAGTCGAAGAACAGCGTTTCGGCGCAGCGTTTGCCCTCGTCGTAACACGAACGTGGGCCAATCGGATTGACGTTGCCGACATAACTTTCCGGCTGCGGATGGATCTTCGGATCGCCGTACACTTCGCTGGTCGAAGCCTGGAAGATCCGCGCCTTGAGGCGCTTGGCGAGACCGAGCATGTTGATTGCTCCGTGCACGCTGGTCTTGGTGGTCTGGACCGGATCATGCTGGTAATGCACCGGCGAAGCCGGACAGGCAAGATTCCAGATTTCGTCGACTTCGATGTACAGCGGGTGCGTCACGTCATGACGCAGGAACTCGAATCGCGGATGTCCGAGCAGGTGTGTGATGTTGCGTTTGCTGCCGGTGAACAGATTGTCGGCGCAGACTACCTCGTGGCCCTGCGCGATCAATCGGTCACACAGGTGTGAACCCAGAAAGCCAGCGCCCCCGGTCACGAGGACCCGCTTGACCGATTCGTAGTGACGCATGCTCAGGCTCCAACAAAACTCGGACGGACGACACTGCGACCGCGCCCGATGCCGTAATAGGCGATTCCGGCAGCCTCGACGGCGCGGGGATCGAAGATATTGCGACCATCAACAATGACCGGGGTATTGAGTCGCTTGGCGATCGTCTTGAGGTCGGCAGCCCAGAATTGTTTCCACTCGGTGATGACGATCAACGCATCGGCGCCATCAAGCGCCGCGAACGGCTCGTCGACCAAAGTCAGGTCATCACGCTCTCCGAAGATACGTTGAGCTTCGTGGGTCGCTTCCGGATCGAACGCGCGAACTCGCGCGCCATCTGCCCAAAGGTCCTGCAGCACCACCCGCGACGGCGCTTCGCGCATATCGTCGGTATTGGGCTTGAACGCCAACCCCCACAGAGCGAACGTACGCCCGCTCAATGATCCAAAGTGACTGCGAAGCATCGCCAGCACGCGCTGTTTCTGATCGGCATTGACCGCTTCCACGGCTTCCAGAATCCGTGCCGGATAACCGAACTGGCGCGCGGTCCGTTCCAGTGCCTGGACGTCCTTGGGGAAACACGAACCACCGTACCCTGCGCCCGGATAAATGAACGCATAGCCGATACGCGGATCTGAACCGATTCCCTGGCGCACCGCTTCAACATCGGCGCCAACCCGCTCGGCAATGTTCGCGATCTCGTTCATGAAGCTGATCTTGGTGGCCAACATGGCATTGGCTGCGTACTTCGTCAGCTCCGCCGACCGCAGATCCATCAGCACCAGACGTTCGTGGTTCCGATTGAAGGGTGCGTACAGGTGCTTCAGCAATTCGATCGCGCGGGCACTGTCGCTGCCGATGACAATCCGATCCGGACGCATGCAGTCCTTGACCGCATCCCCTTCCTTCAGGAATTCCGGATTGGAAACCACGTCGAATTCGGTGGACTGTGCGCGCGACGCCAATCCAGAGGCAATTCGTGCTTGAACCTTGTCGGCGGTACCGACCGGAACCGTCGACTTGTTGACGACCACGGCATAGTGGTCGAGGTGCGCACCGATCGTGCCGGCGACTGCCAGAACATGCCGCAGGTCGGCGCTGCCGTCCTCGTCAGGTGGCGTGCCAACGGCGATAAAGATGATTTGTGCGTGCGCCAAGGCGGCAGGTGCATCCGTCGTGAACTTCAACCGCCCCGATCGGGCGTTGGCGAGCACCATATCTTCGAGACCCGGCTCGAAGATCGGAATACGGCCCTCGTTGAGTCCATCGATCTTGCGTTGGTCGATATCGACGCAAGTGACATGGTTGCCGACTTCGGCGAGACAAGTGCCGGTGACCAGACCAACGTAGCCGGTTCCGAAAATGGTGACATGCATCATGAGGCGTTCTTCATATCCCGAAAAAAACAAGGCCGGGGCGCAACGCCCCGGCCATGCAGGCAATCAGACATCAGTTCGGACTGGCGATTTCGCCGCCACGGTCCGGATCGATCGGCAGATCTTCCGGATCAGGGTTGCCGGTGATCGGACGCGGATTGACCGGCTGCAGCGGAATCGGTGCGAGGGGCAAGGTGCGCAGCGCGGAAGCCACTTCCGCCTCACACTGGTTGCCGGTGCGGACCGAGAGACGGCGCAACACGACGGCGTCGACCTTCGGTACTGCCAGTTCATTCGCGATCATCCGCGCCTGATCCTTCAGCTCACTCGGCGCCCGGTCGGTGGTCACGAGGAATCGGCCGCCATTGTCGACGTTGCCCTTCAGAACGGTCGCCGATTTCGGTTCGCGTTCACCGGCGGAATAAACTTCGAGGACATAACCCTGCTCACCCAAGTCAACGGGCGCACCGGTGTTGTTGTACAGCTCTACCATTCGCCAGGCCTGATCGGTATCCGGAACCTGCACGGCAGCATATTCGGCAATCAGCACGTCATTCGACATGGCGGAACAATCCGGGTTGAAGTTGCCGCCACGGGCGTCACCAGCACTCCAGTTGATCGACGAGTTCGTGAAGTCGTCAGCGACGTCGGCGTCGTTGAGGCAGGCCGAATCGATACGCGCAAGCGTCTGCGGCACGGCACCCAGCGGCGGCACCCATTGCGACTGGTCGTAGGCTTCCGGGCGCACCTGACCAATACTGTCGGCGTTCTTCAGCTTGATCTCGCCCTGCTGTTCACCTTGCTTCTGTTCGCGCCATTGCTCACCCTCGGCGCCCAGACCGTTCAGCGTGCCGGCCACAGTCACCCGGGCGCAGTCACAGCCGGAATCGTTGAGGCCGCGACGCAGCACCACTGCCTCGGCAGGTTGCATCAGAGCGGACGGCACAACGAGGTTCGCACGCTGTTTCCACGCCGCACCACTTTGTTCGCTGGCCACGACAAACAGGCCGTTCGGCGGTACTTCGCCACTCAGCGCAACCCGACGACCCGGCTCCTTGCTGCCCGGGAAATAGAGTTCGAACTGGTAATTTTCGCTGGACAGATCAACCGTGTCGCGCGTGCCGTTGTGCAGCACCAGCGCATGATTGCCGCCATCAGCGACGAACTGGTCGACCTGCAACTCGCCACTGCGTTCTTCGTCTTCTTCGTCGCTGTCACAGTTGCGTGCCAACGTCGCCGGAATGGCGGACGGATCAACCGAGCCGGGCTGCCAGATGGCGGTCGCATCGAAGGCATCGTTCGGATCGGCGTCCTGAGCGCACTGCTGGTTGTCGCGGCGCGTCAGCGTTCCGCCTTCACCACCGACCGGTCCTTGATTCGAACCGATCTGGCCGAGTGAATCGACCACGCCGCCCGGACGACGATTGGCGTTCATTGCGGCACTGAGAATACGGTCTGCCTGATCCGGCACCGCGGTTGCCGCAGCCTGGGCAGCGGCACCCGAGCATCCGCACAAAGAGAAAATCTCCACCGGGATACGGCGGTGCTCCAAGCGGACGCGGTCTTCCAAACGTGCCGCAGACCAGATGTTTTCACCGGCGCATGGGCAGGACCCGGAGGCGGAAGCAGCCTGCACCAGGTCACCTGCGCGGTTGGGATCGTTGCCGGCTGCGGCCTTCACCGAGTCGTATACCGAATCGCAGGTATTGAAGGCCTTGATGACGGCCTGCACACTGTGCGCGGGGTCCTCACCGGCAGCTATCAGTCCACGCGTCGCGTCGGTCGGGTTGGCGCCGTCGTTCTTGGCACCTTCGGCATTCTGCTGGGTCGACTCATTGGGGTCGAACCAGTCCGGAATCTGCGCAAAGGCGGATCCGCAAACAAGCAGGTTCAGCAGCAACAACTTACGAATCATGTCGAACTCCGTCGGCTTTCCCTGAGTGTAGCCGAACAGCCGGACGCTACACTTCACAGATGACCCAATTTAACCCGGCTTTTTTGCAATTGATGCGTCGTTTGGGTGCCGGGGCCCAGACCCCCGTGGCGCTGGACGCCGAGGCGATCGGCATCCTCGATCGGGAAGGCATGCTGGCGCTCGCCGCCGACACCGGGTTGACCGGGGCCGGAACGGCTGGCCAGGCCTGCCGGCAAAGGCTGGCAGAATTGCGACTTCGCGACGGTTTGCACGCCCGGGTCCTCGAGCGAATCAATGACTGTCTGGCCAGACTCGATGAGCAGGGAATCGTCTTCAAGGGCGAAGCACTGGCTCGGCAGGTCTATCGACATTCGTGGCTTCGGCAGCGGACGGATATCGATCTGTGGGTCCGGCCGGAGCGGCTGGAAGCACTGATCGGTGGCCTTCGTGACCGAGGCTGCCGGTTGACCACCGGGATAAGCAGTCGATTTGCCCGTTTTGAGTTGGTTCTGGATGCCGGCCTGTCGGTGCCGGTCGGCATCGACGTGCATGTCCGCCCCTTTTTCCGTCCGTGGCGATTGCCGCATCTGGACTTCGCACGGGTACTTGAGCAGTCCGTACCCTGCCCCGATTTGCCGTGTCTTTGTTTGCCTTCGGCTGCCGACTCGCTTGTTCTGGCGGCTGTCCACCTCGACAAAAACCGCCACCAGAGAGCAATCTGGTTCCATGACCTGTTCCTGCTCGCGGGCGACGCGGCAACGCGTGCGAAGGCGATTGGCGAAGCCCAGGCCGGCGGCGAAGGCCCGGTCATGACGCGGGGACTGGCTTGGGCCGATTACCTGTTCGGCAACGGTCCTTGCCCTCAAGAATCGACGCGAACCGAGCCGGGCAAGCTGAAAGCCTTGTGGCGGGATGCGCAAGCGCTGCCTGACTGGACTGCTCGCCGGTTGTTTTTCACGGAATTGCTTGGCATCGGCGTCCGCCGGTGGCAGGCGTAAGAAACCGATCAGCCCCGAAGCAAACCCGCCCGCTGCTGAACCACCCGCTCGGCCAGAGCAAAGACCTGTTCACGCGATTTGCCGGCGTCGATGACCGGCACGGTCGGCGGTGGTCGCTCGAACCGTTCCAGCACCGAGTCGACCAACTCAGGTACGCGGTCCAGAGGTGCGTTCTGGCCGGACGCAATATCGGCGGCAATCCGTTGACGGGCCAATTCCGGATCGATGTCGAGCCAGATCGGCGTCATCGTCAGACCGTATCGCCCAGCCAACGCCGACACTTTTTCGAGGTCGGAGCGTCGCGAGAAGGTCATGCCATCGACGATCGTCGACTCTCCCAACGCCGAGTTGACTTCGATTGCCAGCATCAATGCCTGAAAAGCAGCACGCTTTTCCGGCAGGCTGTATGCACATTCCGGAAACATGGCCGCGCGGATGCTGTCGCGGTTGACCACACGCACCTGGAACCTACTCGCCAGGAAAGTGGCCAGCGCGGTTTTCCCGGCGCCAGGCAGCCCGATCAGGGCAATCAACAAGGGGCGTGGCAATCGCAACCCGAACTGGGCCAGAGGCAAGGGCAAGGCATCGGTCATGGGCTGAAGCTTATCGCGTGTGCCCGGCAAATCCGATATGGTCGGCATTCGATCATTCGGAGTTTTGTATGGATCTTCGCCTGGCCGTGCTGGCCGTTCTTCAGGCCCTGCTTCTGACCGTACCCTGCGCCCACGCCGACACCCCGACGAAGCCCCTCGGGATGGCTGAGCTGCTGGCGGCATCCACGCCCGAAGACTGGCGTGAACCCGATCCGGAACAAACGCTCTATCTTGACCTGGCCAGCGGTCGGGTGGTCATCGAACTGGCGCCGCAGTTTGCGCCGAAGCACGTGGCCAACATCAAGACGCTCGTGCGAGCCGGGTATTTTGACGAACTGGCGATCCTCCGCGTGCAGGAAAACTATGTTGTCCAATGGGGCGATCCGAACGCGGAAGACCCAAAGCTCAAGCGTTCACTTGGCAAGGCTGCCGAGAAGCTGGATGGCGAGTATTCCACTGAGCGTTCACCTGCTCTGCCACTGCTGCACCTGCCGGATGGTGATCTGTATGCAGGATTTGCCGGCATCAGCTCAGGATTCCCGGTGGCCGGCAGCGGCAAACGAATCTGGCTCGCGCATTGTTACGGGATGGTCGGAGCAGGTCGTGGCGATACCGCCGACTCCGGCAACGGTGCCGAACTGTATGTGGTCATCGGCCACGCGCCGCGTCACCTCGATCGCAACGTCACTCTGGTCGGTCGGGTGCTATCCGGCATGGAAAGGCTGACCACGCTCGAACGGGGTACGGTGGCACTGGGCTTCATCGAGAGCAAGGACAAGATGACCCCGATCCGTTCGATCCGCCTCGCGGCCGATACCCCCGCAGCGGAGCGCAGTGCGATCCAGGTCCTGCGCACCGACACGCCGTTGTTCGAACAACTGGTTGAAGCCCGTCGCACACGGCGGGAAGACTGGTTTCTGGAACCAACGGGCCGAATCGAACTGTGCAATGTACCAATCCCGGTGCGACAGACCCCCTGAGCGACGACCATGAGCGACCGAACCTCCGACGCCAATCCGCCTGCCGGCAAGGTCTACGACCAGGCGTATTTCGACCGTTGGTATCGCAACAGCGGGACGCGGGTAAAACACGGCGCAACGCTTGCGCGCAAGATCAACATGATCGTTGCGGTCACTGAACACTATCTGGAACGGCCGCTGCGGTCGGTTCTGGATGTCGGATGCGGCGAAGGGGTGTTCGGTGAAGCGATCATGCAACTCCGACCCAATTGTCACTATCTCGGCCTCGACAGCAGCGAATATGCCATCCAGCGATTCGGCATCAAACGAAACCTGCGGCAACTCGATTTTGCCGCGCTGTCGCAGCAGCGCTTCGACCGAAGTTACGACTTGCTGGTGTGCTCGGACGTGATGCACTACTTGCCGAACAAGACCCTCGTTGCCGGTCTGTCCGGGTTCGACGAGCTGTGCCACGGGCTTGGCTTCTTCGAGGTGTTCTGTCGCGGCGACGAATTCGTCGGCGATCTCGATGGCTTCCTGTTCCGCAATGCCAGTTGGTACCGGCGAGTGTTCCAGGAGGCCGGCTTCGTGCCCTTGGGCAGTCATTTCTACCTGAGCCCTTCCATGCGTGGTGCGGCGACCCGGCTGGAACTGGCGCAATCATGAGCGACTTCTGGTACGTCTGCGATCCGGATTGGGACGAAGCCCTTGGGCCCATGAGTCGGCCAGTCCTCGACCGCCTGATCGCCAGCCGCCAGTTACCGGGAAGTGCCTTGACCTGGCATCCCGATTTCGCCGAATGGAAACCCCTGTCGTTGGCACAAGCCGCCGCAAGTCTGGTACCTCCGCCGGTACTGGTGACTCAGGAAACCATCGGCCGCGGCACGACTCCGGGTGTCGCCGGCGCCGCAAGATCCGCAGCTGCGAGCAACCGTCAGGTTGACGCACAAGCCAAAGCAAAAGCCAAACGGATGGCGCCCACGCCGGCCAGTCGCAAGTCGACCGCAGCACCACCGCCAATCAACAAGGTGGACAAGTCGGCAGCAGATTTGCAGGCGACTACCGCGTTCACGCTGATCACTCTGCGTCGCCTGGGTGCGCGGATCATCGACTTGCTGTTGGTGCTGCCGATCCTGACTGCCCTGGTCTTCGTCCTGGTCAGGCTGAAACTGGGCAACACCAGCGTGGAATCCGGTTCGGTACCTGACGCGTACTCGCTGACCTGGCTCGGCCTGGTCCTCAGTGTGCCGGTCGAAGCCCTCATGCTGGTCGTCTTTGGCACAACACCCGGCAAATCGCTGTTCGGATTGAAGGTGCAGGCGGATGACGGTGGAAACCCGGGGCTGTTTGCAGCACTGGGACGTCAGTTCAGTGTCGCCGGCCGAGGACTGGCGCTGGGTATTCCGGTCATCAGCCTGATCACCGTGCTGGTTGCCGGCGTGCAGACGCTGAACAACAAGATCGCGCCATGGGACCAGTCACGCAAGCTCAAAGTGGCGGTCGAACCTCTGCAGGGTTTCCGTTTGCAGGTCGCGATCCTTGCCGTGGTGTTCGCGTTGGGATTCTTCTTCGATGGCAGCGTGACCCGCGTGTTCACCTGGTTCATCGCACAACTCGGCTGATCCTGAGGCTCGATCGCTCAGGCGAGGCCGGGATCAACCTTCGGTGGCGTCCGCCGTCGTGCCGCGCCGATCGTCGTGCGGTGTGGCATTGCCGCGGATTTCGGCGCGCAGTTCACCGAACTCGCGCATCAGTGTTTCGATGTTGACTTCGTTCTTCAAGTTGACCTTGTAGTCCGTTTCGGCGCGAGCGCGATCTTTCACCGACTGGCGGTTCTGGCTCATGACGATCAGCGGTCCTTGCAGGCCCACGAGGATCGCCAGCGCCAGATTGAAGAACTGGAACGGATAAGGATCCAGCGGCCGCGCCATGAGACCGCTGATGTTGACCGCACACCAGGCGACGGTGATACCGAGCAACAGCAGGATGAATGACCAACTGCCGTTGAGTTCGGCGACTTTGTCAGCCAGGCGGTCGCTCCATGACAACTGACGATCGAACTCCGCATCGACGTTCTTGGCAGCGCGGGCGGACAACATCTCGTTCGTCTCGCGCAAACGTTCGCTCATCGTTCGCAGGATACCCATGGCTGCCAGCGGACGATTCTGAAGATAGACCGCCAGAGTATCGTGCTTGAGCGCCAGCAGCAGCGCATCAGTCGTGGCCAATGCGCTTGCGGATCGAGGCTTCTGATCGAACAGCGCGAGTTCGCCGAAATACTCGCCCCGGGCAATGTCCTTCAGCGAAATGCGCTGCGACAGCTGACCGGCCAGATGGATGTTCACGTCCCCGGATTCGACGATGTACATTGTGTCTCCGGCATCACCTTGCCGAAAGATCATTGCACCGGCCTTGAACGAATGACGCGACAGCGCTGCGGACAGCGCCTTCAGATCGGCATCGGCCAGACCGGTGAACATCGGGATCGACCGCAACAACTCAATCGACGACATGCCTGAACTCCAAGAGCCTCTCTTCCAACCGTTCGCGCCCGTCGAGGCGGCCGGTCGACCATACGCAAACACTATCAGCATCCTGCGACAAAACGCTCCCCGGGCACGCACCGCCGGCTCGCCTTTGTGGGCAATGTTCCCCCAAAGCCGACGCATCTGCCCACCAAAGAACGATTGACCAGGTCAAACCGCACGGTTCGGGGCGCCCTGCAGGGTGAGAAAACCTCAGGCTCGCTGGCGGACCACTTCGAACAGGGCGATCCCGGTAGCGACCGAAACGTTGAGCGATTCCATCGGACCGGGCATCGGGATTCGCGCGAGGAAGTCACAGCGCTCCCGCGTGAGCCGACGCATACCCTCACCTTCCGCCCCCATGACGATGGCCGTCGGGCCACGCAGGTCCTGCTGGAACAGACTGGCCTCGGCTTCGCCGTCGAGCCCGGTCAGCCAGACGCCGCCGTCGCGCAAGACATCCAGCGCTCTTGCCAGATTGGTCACACGCACGATCGGAACGCGGTCCGCCGCTCCGGCGCTGGATCGACGAACGGTTGCATTGGTCGGCGCTGCACGATCCTTGGCAACGATCACACCGCTTACGCCCGCGGCCAGCGCACTGCGCAGGCAAGCACCGAAGTTGTGTGGATCGGTGATTTCGTCGAGCACCAGAAACAGCGCCGTCGGCCCGGCTTTGTCCACCAACGGTTTCAGATCGGACTCGCCAAGACTCGGGGGAGCCTCGTAGAACCCGACGACGCCCTGATGGCGTTCGCCGCGCGCCAGCTTGTCGAGCTGTTCCATGGTCCGTCGGTGCAATCGCACCTGACGCTCTTTGGCGAGCAACTCCAGTTCGGCGACCCGCGGATTGCGGCTCCCTTCTGCGAGC
>JBEIPT010000559.1:0-2090 GCA_040376895.1 Lysobacteraceae bacterium
CGCGGCACACCCGTTTGACCAGTCGCAGTTGGTCGTCGCTGTCGAGTATCTGGAAATTCTGCGGCAACCCAGCGTCCTGCCAGTGCGCTGTCAACAGGCGATGCGCCAGGCCGTGAAAGGTGCCCACCCACATGCCATGGGAGGGCAAATGCAGTATCTCCTCGATACGGCTGCGCATTTCGCGGGCCGCCTTGTTGGTGAACGTCACGGCGAGGATGGACCACGGCGATCGTTCCTCGACTTCGGTCAGCCAGGCAATCCGATGCGTGAGTACGCGGGTTTTGCCCGATCCGGCGCCGGCAAGCACCAGATAGTGCCCGGTGCCGGCCGTGACGGCTTGCCGCTGTGCCTCATTCAGAGGATCGATCAGGTAGCTGATGTCCAAGTATCGTCCCGTCTCAGCCGAGTGCCTGGGCGAGATCGGCAATCAGGTCGTCGGCATGTTCCAGGCCCACAGACAGGCGCAGAAGTCCGGGTGGTGACTTGGGTGGCGAGACTTCCGTGGATTCGCGGTGTTCGATGAGGGATTCAACACCACCCAACGAGGTGGCGTTGGTGAACAACCGGACGCGCGATGCAACCCGCAATGCGGCATCACGGTCAGCCATTTCAAACGACACCATGCCGCCGAATCCAGACATCTGGCGTGCCGCCACCGCATGTTGCGGATGGTCCGGAAGCCCCGGGTAGTGCACCCGCGCGACGTTTGGCTGCGTGGCGAGGAATGCCGCGACCCGGCCTGCGTTTTCGACATGGCGTGCGACACGCACATGCAGGGTGCGGAGTCCGCGCAGGCACAACCAGGCGTTGAATGGTGCCAGGTGCGCGCCGAACAGGTGACGGTGATGTTCTGCACGGGCGGCGAAGCCGTCGTCGCGTGCGAACACGAGTGCACCACCCATGACGTCGGAATGACCGCCGATGTATTTGGTGGTCGAGTGCATCACGATGTCGGCGCCCAGTGCGATCGGCTGTTGGAGCATCGGCGATGCGAACGTACTGTCCACGGCGAGTTGGGCACCCATCTGTCGAGTCCGATCTGCAATGGCTTCGATGTCGGACACCATCAACCGCGGATTCGATGGGCTTTCCAGCCAGACCAATCGCGTATTCTCGGTGATCGCGGCCAGCGTGGCCGCCGTGTCGAAACAGTCCATTTCGACGAGTTCGAATCCACGGGCGGTCAGATACTCACGCGCCATGATGCGCGTACCGTTGTAGACGTCGCGCGGAATGATCACCCTGCCCGGCTCCGCCAATGCCGCGAACGCGGCGGCGATCGCTGCCATGCCTGAGGCGTAGGCGACACATCGCGCACCACCTTCGGCTGCACACAGTGCAACTTCGAGATCCTGGCCATTGGCATGGGCTTCGCGCTGGTATTCGAAGCCACCCGGCAAACGTTCCGCCGCCGGGCCGTGCCGGTACGTGGTGCTCAGGCGAATGGAATCGGCGACTTCGCCGCTGTGGGCGTCAAAACGAACGCCAGCGTGGATCAATCGGGTATTTGGGTGCATGGGGCGACTCGGTCAGTCCGCCATTATCCCGGCTTGGGCCGTGATCGGATAGTCGTGATGGTCATTCGGTCGTGTGAGATTTCTGTACTGGTCGGCGAATCACTCGTGGATGCCCTTCCTTTTTCGTGCCGAGCTGACCATGACCCATACCGATCCACCCGTTTCCCGAATCCACGGCCTCGATGCCCTGCGCGGCTTTGCGCTGATTGCCGGTGTTGTCTTGCATCTGTCGCTGTCGTGGCTGCCCGGGTCCGAAAAGTTCTGGCTGGTTTCCGAGACCGACTCGTCGCTGACCTTGTCGTTCCTGTTCTGGTTTACGCACAGTTGGCGGATGTTGCTGTTTTTCCTGATTGCCGGCTTTTTCGGTCGTCTGCTGCACGAACGATTGGGTACCCGGATGTTCATCCGTGACCGGTTCCGCCGCATTGCCACACCGTTGTTTGCCGGGTGGCCGATGGTCTTTGCTGCAATCGTCGTGGTGTTCGTATGGGCAGCATCGTTCGCTCCTGGCGGGCTTCCGAAAGAACCGCCGCCGGGTCCGAAGTTCACGCCTGACGATTTCCCTTTGACACA
>JBEIPT010000228.1:0-6313 GCA_040376895.1 Lysobacteraceae bacterium
CAATGTCTGTGTTGATTCGTGACATACAAAGCCACGATTTGGATCATGTGCTGGCTTTGAACAACAATGCCGGCGATAGCATCCTGCCGTTGGACGCCGCTCGCCTGCGCTTGTTCTTTGATCATGCCGCCTATTTCCGGGTCGCCATCATCGACGAACATATCGCCGGTTTCCTGATCGCGTTGTGTCCGGGCCTTGATTACGCAAGCCCGAACTACCGCTTTTTCCAGGCGACGTTCGACAACTTCGTCTACATCGATCGAATCGTCGTGGCGCAGGCGTATCGCCGCCATGGCCTCGGCCGAATTTTCTACGCCGACGTCCAGGGGTTTGCCGAAGTGCGCGCCCCCAAGCTGTGCTGCGAAATCTTCCTCGAGCCGCGTGACGACGCCTCGGTGCTGTTCCATGGCAGCTACGGGTTCCGCGAAGTCGGCCAACAGGTGGTCGGCAACGATCGTCGCGTCGGGCTGCTGGCAAAAGAACTCTGCAGCTGGCCGTTCGTCCGCGACACCTACGATCATCTCCCCGACTTGCCCTGGCTGAGTGAGCGCGCCACGCGCGTCCCTCTCGCTCGTGCGGCCAATGACTGAAGTGACGGCGTTGTCGACCGTGCTCACCGTCGGTGAACTCGGTCTGGCCGCGGTGCAGCCGTTCGTCGACCAGTTGGGACTGCGGCTGCATCGTGTGGCTGATGGAGAACCAATTCCCGGTTCGTACTGGGGTGATTCCGAAGCCGGCATCATCGGCACCAATTTGTACGTGCGCCTGGACACGCCAGTGCATTCGCTTCTGCACGAGGCCTGTCACGTGCTGGTCGCCGAGCCGGCAAGGCGCGAAGCCATCCACACCGACGCCTCCGACAGCGTCGCCGAAGAGGATGCCACCTGTTACCTGCAACTCCTGATCGCCAGTCGTTTGCCAGGTTTCGGATTCGACCGCGCCTGCGCGGACATGGACGCGTGGGGCTACACGTTCCGGCTCGGTTCGGCGAAAGCGTGGTTCGACCACGATGCCGAGGATGCGCGTGCGTTCATCGCTGCCAGGCCGGATCTGCGGGATTGGTTGTCGCAGGGGTGGCTTCTGTGGGAGCGGCTTCAGCCGCGATCGAGTCTTGCCGAGAAGTCCGGCCATCGCGGTTGAAATCGCCGCTCCCAAAGGGGAAGCCTGGCGCCGCTCCTAAGGCTTGCGCTTCAACCGAATCAGGGAAGAGATCTCATCGTCGCCATGGCCCTGCGCCATGAGTGTGCCGTAATCAGTCAGACACTTGTCGACGATTGAGTGGTCGGTGCCAGCCGCTTCGGCCAGTGCTTTGACGATCAGCAGGTCCTTGTGCAGCAAGCCGAGCTTGAAGCCGCTGCTGAACTGGTTATTGAGCATGGTTGGGCCACGGCGTTCCATGAACCAGTTCTGCGCCGCGCCGGCACCGAGGGTGGGCAGCAGTCGGGTCGAGTCGAGGCCCAATGCTTCCGCAAGCGCCAGGCCTTCACAGACCGCCTGGGCAATTCCAGCGACCAGCACTTGATTGACGGCTTTGGTGTTCTGACCAGCACCGACGTCACCCATGTGCGTAATGCGTGCGGCGTAGCCCTGCAGGATCGGTTGGACTTGTCCGAGGGTATCGGCGTGACCACCGGCCATGATCGACAGTTTGCCGTTGCGGGCGCCTTCGACGCCGCCGGACACGGGCGCATCAAGAAAATCACCACCGGCCGCACGGAGGATCTCGGCGGCGCGCTGGGCGCTGGCCGAGGCAATCGTGGAATGGTCGATCAGCACGAGGCCTGGGCGTGCCAGCGCCGCCAGTGACTGCGCGAGTTCCAGCACGTCGGCATCGGCGGTGACGCAGGAGATCACGACGTCGACGGACTCCGGCAACTGAGCAAGCGATTCAACGGCCACCACACCTTCGTGGGCGGCGGCAAAGACCTCGGCTTTCGCGAAGGTGCGGTTGCCGACTGCCTTGAGCAACCCGGCCGTTGCCACATGCCCGGCCATCGGGCCACCCATTGCACCCAGTCCAATAAAGGCAACACTCATCGAAACGTTTCCTGCGAGGCGAAGCTGCAGAGTTTAGCAGGCTCGCGAAACCGCTCCGGCCGCGCTGTCTGCGGCACAATAGGACATGGACCTGCCTGATACCGAACGTCAGTTGATCGACCGATTCCTGGACTTTGCGTTTGCCGAGTTGGGTCTTGCCCGGAATACCCAGCTTGCGTACCGGAACGACCTGAGTCAGTGCTCGCGATTCCTGGTGGGACGGGAATCGGGGCTACTTGGCGCCCAGCGCTCCGATTTGCTGGCTTTTCTGGCCGAGCGCCAGAAAGCCGGGCAAACGGCACGCAGCAACGCCCGCCTGCTGTCGGCGCTGCGCCATGCCTATCGGTTTTTCCTGCGTGAACGACTGATCACCGATGATCCCAGTGCGTTGATCCAGTCGCCGAAATTGCCGAAAGGTTTGCCGAAAGCTTTGTCGGAAGGCGAGGTCGAGGCTTTGCTGCAGGCGCCCGACGTGTCGGACCCGAAAGGTTTGCGCGACCGCGCAATGCTGGAACTGATGTACGCCGCGGGATTGCGGGTCACCGAACTGTGCGATCTGAAGATCGGTGAGGTGAACCTCCGTCAAGGTGCTTTGCGCGTGCGCGGCAAAGGCAGCAAGGAGCGCCTGCTGCCGATCGGTGAAATCGCGATCGATTGGCTCAACCGCTATTTTGCCGAATCGCGCCCGCGGTTACTTCGCGCGAAAGCCAGCGATCGGGTGTTTTTGTCCAATCGTGGTGGGCCGGTGTTGCGCCAGCGGTTCTGGCTGATGATCAAGGCCTGTGCGGCACAGGTGGGCATCATTCGGCCGGTCACACCGCATGGCCTGCGGCACTCGTTTGCGACGCACCTGCTGAACCATGGTGCCGACTTGCGCGCCCTGCAGATGCTGCTCGGGCACTCGAGCCTGTCGACCACGCAGATTTACACGATGGTGGCGAAGGAAGGTCTGAAGCGGATCCACCAGGAACATCATCCGAGGGGTTAACGCTCGCGCCAGAACCTCGCGCCGAGAAACACCACGCGCAGTTGGTGCACAAAGTTGTCGACCAGTTCCTGTTCCTGTTTGGGCCGGCTCTTGGGCAGGTCAAGGATGTCGGACGCCGCGTTCAGCATGGTCGTGACAACGAGCCCGCAGATCATGTGCAGGGCATTGCTGGACAAGTCGGGCAGGGTGCCCAATGCGCGCAGGTCCTGGGCCATTTCCGACGCGAAATGACTTTCTTCGGTGCGGATGGCCTGGCGGATCACTGGCGAGCCGCCGCCGCGTTCGCCTGCGAGGAAACGGAACACCAGGCTGCGTTCCTCCACATAGCGCTTATAGATCAGCACGGAAGTGCGCAACATGTCGGTCGGTGACAGGCCGTCCCGGCGCGCCTCGCGCAGCAAGTGCCGCAGCGTCACGCCGCCCATCTCGACCAGTGCCAGGCCGAGTTCGTCCAGATCGCGGAAATGCCGATAGAACGCCGCCGGCACAACACCTGCCTCTCGCGTGATTTCGCGCAGGCTGAGGGAGCTGTAACCGCGGCCTTGGCCAATCAACGACAGCGCCGCCTCGATGAGTCGAAGCCGGGTTCGTTCCTTGAGTTCCACCCTGCTGCTGCGCGACACCGCATCGGCTTTCGCCGGCTTGGTCTGACTCTTGGCCAAATCGTTCTCCATCAAAAGCGCCCAGCCGAACTGGCCGGAAACCGGAGTATAGGCGGCACGCGGGTGCAGAAATGGAGCGGACGCTCTATACTTGTCGAGTAAACATGTGTTCACTCGAATATCGGACGCCACGATGAAAACTGCCCAGACCCAGCCAGAACGCCGCCCTACTTGGTTTCGGCGCCTCCGCAGGCATTCGATCTGGCACCCGCTGAACGAGCCGAAACACTGGAACCTGCTGGTGTCCGCGATCAATCCGATCTGGTCGTTCACTGAAATTCAGGCCCGTGTGGTCCGGACCGTCGACGAAGCACCCGGCGTGAAGAGCCTCTGGTTGAAGGCCAATCGACGATTCGGTGGATTCCGCGCCGGGCAGCATGTGTTGCTGGAGCTGTCGATCAATGGTGCGCGTCACGGCCGCTGTTTCAGCTTGTCGCAGGCACCGCGCGCCGACCGTCTGATCCGTCTGACCATCAAGCTGAAGGAAGATGGCCCGGTCTCGTCTGCCGCACACGCGCTGGCCGTTGGGTCGGTCGTCCGGTTGAGCAAGGCACAAGGTGACTTTGCGCCGAAAAGTGCCACCAGCCCATTGCTGTTGCTCGGTGCCGGCAGCGGCATTACGCCGATGATGTCGCACCTGCAGACACTCGCTGCCGTCCAATCCAACCGTGATGTAGTGCTGGTGTACAGCGCACGTACCGAAGCCGACGTCATCTTCGCCGATGAATTGCGCGACATGGCAGCGCGCTGGCCGCAGTTGCGTGTCCATATCCACACTACCCAGACACAGGGCCGATTGGACCCATCCGGTATCGAAGCACTCGTCCCGGACTGGGCCGAACGCGAAACACTGCTGTGTGGCCCCGTTGGCTTCATGCAGTCCGTGACTGCCATGTTTGGCGCTGCCGGCCAAAGCGCGCGCCTTCATAGCGAAAGTTTCGGTCGTGCGCCGGTGGTCATTGACCCCGACGCTGCACAACACGACATCTCGTTTGCCACCACCGGCGCGACCTTCAATGCCCAGGCAGGCCAGAACTTGCTGGATGCCGCCGAAGCCGCAGGCCTGAAGCCGCGATTCGGTTGCCGCCGAGGCATCTGCCGAACCTGTCAATGCCGCAAGAAAAGCGGCACCGTGCTGAACCAGCTCACCGGCCAGCTTTCCGGCCCGGGTGAAGAACTGATCCAGCTGTGTATCTCTACCCCCCAAAGCGCGATCGACATTGCGCTCTGAACCAAGGACACCCCGATGATCGCCAAGACCCGATTGGATCCCGAATCGTTGGCCCGCTTCCAGGGCGAACTCGATGACTTGCGTGTCGAAGTGCTGGCCAAGGTCGGCGAGCAGGACGCACGTCATATCCACCGCATGCGTCGTTTTGCGCAGGGCTCGGCGATCGCCGGCCGCGGCTTGCTGATGTTCGGATTTGGACCGATCAGCTGGGTCGCCGGCGTGATCAGCCTCGCGCTCGCCAAGATCGTCGAGAACATGGAAATCGGCCACAACGTGATGCACGGCCAATACGACTGGATGAATGACGAGTCGTTGAACTCGCAGACCTACGAATGGGACATCGTCTGTGATGGCGACCATTGGCGTCATTCGCACAACGTCGAACATCACGACCACACCAACATCATCGGCAAGGATCACGACTTCGGTTACGGCATGCTGCGCTTGAGCGACCAACAGAAATGGACACCGGCAACGCTGCTGCAGCCATTCTGGTACGCGATGCTGGCGCTGAATTTCCAGTGGGGCGTGGCGGTCCATGACATCAAGATCGGTCGCTTCGTGCTGGGCCGGATGAAATTGCCGGAATTCCGTGAGCGGATGCGACCGTTCCTGCGCAAGGCCGGGCGTCAGTTGTTCAAGGACTACGTGTTGTTCCCGGCGCTCGCATTCTGGCAATGGCCTCGCGTGTTGCTCGGCAACCTGGTTGCCAACGGCATCCGCAACCTCTGGACGAACGCGATCATCTTCTGCGGGCACTTCACTGAAAACGTGCAGACCTATAGCCGCAAGGAAGTCGAGAACGAAACCCGTGGCGGCTGGTATCTGCGTCAGATCCACGGGTCCAGCAATCTTGAAGGCAGCCGTCTGTTCCATGTGTTGACCGGGCATCTGAGCCACCAGATCGAACATCACCTGTTCCCGGATCTGCCGGCGCCTCGTTATGCCGAGATCGCCCCGAAGGTGCAGGAAATCTGCGCGCGTTATGGTGTGCACTACAACACTGGCGGGTTCTGGAAGCAGTACAGCGGCGTGATCGCAAGAATCTTCCGGTACGCGTTGCCGAGCCGCCGCCGGGCTTTGGTGCCGGTGGCATAAACCAGCCAAAAAACCGGCGGGAGCGGCTTCGGCCGCGATGCCAGAGTGGTGTCGCTTAGGAAAGGCCGTTAGCCAAACAACTGTGGGAGCGGCTTCACCCGCGCTGCGACGGGGCTCGAGGGCTAGCGGCGGAAGCCCCCGGGGGTTTGGCCAAGCCCCCCCCCACCCACCCCGCCGGGGGCCCCCCACCCCCCCGCGGCGTGGGGTCCCCGCCCCCGTCTCCCCCCGCCGCGGCTTCCGCCGCGAGCCCCCGCCCCCACCCGCAACGCGGCTCACGCCGCTCCCACAGTTGTTTGG
>JBEIPT010000288.1:0-5030 GCA_040376895.1 Lysobacteraceae bacterium
CGACATCATCATGGAGCCACGCGGCCTGGTGCTGGTCGTCGGTGCCACCGGTTCCGGCAAGTCGACCACGCTGGCGGCAATGATCGATTACCGCAACACGAACACCCCGGGGCACATCCTCACGATCGAGGACCCGATCGAGTTCCTGCACCGGCACAAGAAATCCATCGTCAACCAGCGCGAAGTCGGGCTTGATACACACTCGTATCACAATGCCCTGAAGAACGCGATGCGCGAAGCGCCGGATGTCATCCTGATCGGCGAAATCCGCGATCAGGAAACCATGGAAGCGGCGATCCAGTTCTCCGAAACCGGCCATCTGTGCCTGGCGACCCTGCACTCGAACAATGCCGACCAGACGCTTGAGCGCATCCTGAACTTTTTCCCCGAGTCAGCGCACAAGAACATCCTGATGAACCTGTCGCTGAACCTGAAGGCCGTGGTGTCACAGCGTCTGGTTCTCGGCATGGACGGCAAGCGCCTGCCGGCTGTCGAAATCCTGATCAACACGCCGATGATCCGCGATCTCATGCGTCGTGGTCAGGTGCATGAAATCAAGGAAGCCATGGACCGTTCGCTGGAGGAGGGCATGCAAACCTTCGACCAGTCGCTGTTCAAGCTCTACAAGGAAGGCAAGTGCGAACTGGAAGAGGTGCTCAACAAGGCCGATTCCCGAGATGGACTGGCGCTGAAGATCCGGCTTGCCGAAGGTGGCTCCGGTTCCGCCGAGCACGATCCCTACGACCCCAACGCGTTCTAGCGTTTGTGTTTGATGCACCGAAGCAAAAGGCGCTTCGGTGCATGAAACGCAAAGCCAGAGTGTTGGACCAAAGGCCTCCCAACCCTCTCCCGAACCGCATCGAGGGCTATCGCCCCGAAGTTTGGTTTCCCCTGTGGGAGTGGCTTCAGCCGCGAGCACTCACCTTGGTTTGGCTGGCGGCATCGGGAATGGCGTGACCTTTTCGCCGGAGACGGCATCGCGGATCTGGGCGCTGCCTCGTTGCACGACTTCCTCGATCCGCAGGATGGCCTGGATCGGCAAGTGCAGCGCGCGGGTGTGCTGAAACTCTTCGCGCAGACGATCTTCAGCTGGATCGATGATCAGGCTTTCGCGCGATTCCTCGAACACCAGGTCCGAAATGGTCGTGAAGCCCCACAACTCGCTGGACATGACGCTCCGCGCGTAGAGTTCGTAACTCTTGCCGCCGGACAGAAAAGTGACCTTGTAGAGCTTTTTCGAGCGCACGCGGTTCTCCGGGCAAAAGCTTGGGTTGACCGTGGGTCATCCACATAAACATGAAACCCCGCCGTAGCGGGGTTTCAAAACTGGAGCGGGCGATGGGAATCGAACCCACGGCTCTAGCTTGGGAAGCTAGGGTATTACCATTATACGACGCCCGCCTTCGCCTCCATTATCCAGCCGGGACCGTCAACCTGCAACAAACACGTTCAGCTTGTTGCCATCGAGGTCGCGGAAATAGCCGGCGTAGAAGCCGTCACCACGAGGGCCGGCGGCACCTTCGTCCATCGCCCCGAGTTCGATCGCCTTCTGATACAGGCGATCCACTTTTTCCCGGCTGTCGACGACGAGTGCCACCATCGTGCCATTACCCCATGTGGCAGGGCGCTTGTCATGTGGCTTGATCACGCCCAGGGAAGGTTTGTCCGGGGCGACCGCCCAAGCAACGAATTGCTCACTCTCCATCCAGCGTTTGGCGCCGATCTCGGCGAGCAGTGCGTCGTAAAACGCGGCAGCGCGTTCGAGGTTGTTGGTGCCGACGGTGACGTATCCGATCATGGTGAACTCCGTGTCGTTGTTGTGAGGGTCAGGCGCTTTCGATCAAGGGACTGCCGGCGCGAACGCGGTACGTTTTTGCGGTTCGGATACCGCTGTCGCGGCGCTTCTCGTTCGTCAGCGTGCGCAGGCGCACGTCGATGCCATCCGGGCCGATATCCATGGCGACGTATCCGCGTTGGGTGGTGTCGGCGAACAGCACGTCCGGATTCGCCGGGATCCGCGCGTTGAATGACGCGACGTCCGACCAGCCTTGGGAGGCGATCGATGTGCCACAGAATTCCGGTGCCACGATCGGCGACTTGAAGTTGTCGGGATCACGTCGGACGTGCGTGACCGCGTACGCGTGGATGTCACCGCCGAGGATCACCGGGTTCGCGGCGCGACTGCGTTCCAGGTCGGCCAGCAAACGCGCGCGGGCCAAAGGATAACCATCCCAGCCATCGGTGAATCGGGTTTGCGCAGGCCCGGCAAGGCTGTCGAATCGGCCGAAGATCGTCTGCTGCGCAATCAGGTTGAATCGTGTGTTCGAATCCTTGAATCGGTCGCGCAACCACTGTTCCTGCTTTGCGCCCAGAAGGGTCTGCGCGGGATCCATCGCGCCGGTGCAGGTTTCGTCGATATCGTTCGAGCCGCCGCCCTTGATCGGGTTGGGGCAGGGCTGCACGGTCCGATATTGACGGTTGTCGAGCAGGTAGATGCGCGCCAGCCGACCAAAATCGAGGTGCGTGTAGATGTGCATGTCGGGACCACGCGGCACCATTGAACGCGGCACCGGTTGGTGTTCATAGAACGCCTGGTACGCGGCTGCGCGGCGCAGCAGGAACGCCGGATCCAGATGCTCGGATCGCCAGTCGGCATAGTCGTTGTCGACTTCATGGTCGTCCCAGCAGAAGGCGAACGGCACCATCGCATGGTGGTCCTGCAAGTCGGCATCGGTCTTGTACTGAGCATGTCGCACACGGTAGTCGGACAAGGTCGCCGACTCGTCGCCGTGATGCCGGCGCACCAGATCGTCGCCCCAGTTGCTCTCGTAGATGTAGTCACCCAGAAACAGCATCAGGTCGGGCTGTTCGGCGATGAGATGGCGATGCGCCGAAAAATAGGCTTGCTGGTAATGCTGGCACGACCCGAACGCAAGCCGCATGCGCCGGGCATCGGCGCCGGGCGCGGGCATCGTGCGCGTCCGGCCGGTACGGCTGACTTCGTCGCCGCATCGGAACCGGTAGAAATACCAGCGGTCCGGCTGGAGGCCGCGGACATCGACATGGACACTGTGCGCCAGTTCGGTCACCGCACGTGCCTGGCCTTTTGCAACGACACGACCGAATTGTTCGTCTTCGGCGACTTCCCAGTCGACGATCATGAAGTCGTTCCACATCCCGCCATCGGAGACCAATGGTTCGGGAACAAGACGAGTCCACAGCGTGAAGCCGCCGGCATCGGGGTATCCCGAGGCAACGCCCAGCGAAAATGGATACGCTGTAAAGATCGGTCTGGCTTGGGCCGCAACGCCACCTGCGAGCGGCGACAGCAGCGTGCCGATCGCCAGTCCCAGGCCGGCACGCAGCAATTGACGGCGTTCCATCCCGCGATTGCGCTGCAGGAATTCGTTCAAGGCTCGCAAGCGGTCGCGCTGGTCCATGGAGTGTTCCTCAGGCTGCGGGTTGTTCGTCGCGCAATTGACCTTCCCACTTCGACACGACGGCAGTCGCGACACTGTTGCCGATGACGTTCGTGGCCGATCGCCCCATATCGAGGAAATGGTCCACGCCCAGCAGCAGCAACAAGCCGGCTTCGGGGATATTGAACTGCGCCAGGGTTGCCGCAATGACGACCAGCGACGCACGCGGAACGCCGGCCATGCCCTTCGACGTGACCATCAGGATCAGCAGCATGGTGGCCTGTTGTGACCAGCTCAAGTCAATGCCGTATGCCTGGGCGATGAACACGGTGGCAAAGGTGCAATACATCATCGAACCATCGAGATTGAACGAGTAACCCAACGGCAGCACAAACGACGCGACGCGGTTGCTGCAGCCGAATTTCTCCAGTTGTGCGAGTGTTTTCGGGTAGGCGGCTTCGCTCGATGCGGTCGCGAAGGCGAGCAGCGTGGGTTCACGCACGGCCTTGAATAGCGCCACCACACGTCGGCCGAGAATGGCGCCGGCAGCCAGGAACAGGATCAGCCAGAGCAGGGCGATGCCCAGATAGAACTCGGTCATGAAAACGAAGTATTTCTCGATGATTCCCAGGCCTCTTTCGCCAACGACACGCGTTACAGCCGCCAGAACCGCTAACGGTGCGAACCACATCACCATCATGGTGACCTTCAGCATGGCGTGGCCAACGCCGTCGAGCACGTCGACCAACGCTTTGGCCTTCTCGCCGAGGCCGGCGCAGGCAATGCCGAAGAACACCGAGAACACGACGATCTGCAGGATCTCGTTGCGGGCCATGGCGTCCATCAGGCTGATCGGCACCAGATGGTTGACGAATTCGACAAGCGTCAAGTTGCCGGCAACAACTCCGGAACTGGCACCCGACTGGGCATCGGCGAGGCTCATGCCGACGCCGGGTTTGAACAGATTGACGAGCAGCAGCCCGAGCAGCAACGAAACGAACGACGCACTCAGGAACCAGAGCACGGCTTTGAGCCCGACGCGTCCGACCGTATTCATGTCGCCCATCTTGGCGATGCCGACAACCAGCGTGGCGAACACGAGCGGCGCGATGATCATCTTGATCAGGCGCAGGAAGATCGTGGTGATGATACCGAGACCTTCGCCGACTCCGGGCGTGTACAGGCCCTGGCTGTTGATCAGCCAGCCGGCGATCACGCCGATGGCCAGCGCGATCATGATCAGGACAGTCAGCAGACTGCCACGCGAACTCGATTTGGGGGAGGCTTCGGCTTGCATGGGGCATCCTGGACGAAAGCCGGATTATGCCGGGTTTGTCGGGACTTTCTGCAAACCGGCCATCGGGTACCGGCAGTGTCGATTCAGGAGATATCCGCTTCGGGTTGGCTCGCCGGCGGTTTTCGGAGTGTGATCAGTGCGACACCAAGCAGGATCACGGCCATGCCGATCAAGTCGAAAGCATGGAAGATTTCGCCTGCGAACAACACGCCAAACACCACCGCCACCGGCGGGTTCACGTAGGCATAACTGGTCGCGAGGGCCGGGCGCGTGTGGTGCAAGGCATAGGCATACGCACTGAGCCCGATGACCGA
>JBEIPT010000053.1:0-13019 GCA_040376895.1 Lysobacteraceae bacterium
GCCTTCGTGGTTTTCGCTGCCCTGGAACATCAGGTGTTCGAACAGGTGCGCAAAGCCGGTGCGGCCCGGAAGCTCGTTCTTCGAGCCCACGTGGTACCAGAGATTCACTGCAACGATCGGCGCCTTGCGATCGGTGTGGACAATGACCGTGAGGCCGTTGTCGAGCTTGAAGGTTTCAGCGGGGATATCGATCGGAGCAGCCGGGGCGGCGATTTTGTCGGCCGAGGCAACGAACGGCAGGGCGAGCAACACGCTCGCAAGCAAGGGCAGGCGTTTCATGGAATTCCTGATATTGGGCGATGGAAACCCGCGGCAGACCGCTGGGGACGCGGGATGGTACGCACTTGCCGGGCAGCCTGTCACCCGCCCGAAGTCATGGATGCTTGGCAGAACCGGCGATTTTGCGCACACTCGGGACTCAACTGGACCGGGAGACGACCATGGCAGTGCGCAAGGCAAATGCGGTGTGGCAAGGTGGAGTGATGGACGGCAAGGGCGAAATCGCTTTCGAGAGCGGTGCGTTCAAGGGCCCTTACGATTTCCGCGCGCGGTCGCAGGACGGCACCGGCGGCACGAATCCGGAGGAAATGATTGCCGGTGCCCATGCCGGATGTTTCTCGATGGCGTTCTCGGCCACGCTCGGCAAGAACGGTTTCACCGCCACGCGTATTGAAACGGAAGCCCGTGTTCACCTGCTGCCGGGCGGCGCCGGTTTCGTGATTCCCAAGATCGATCTGGTGATGCGCGCCGAAGTTCCCGGCATCAGCGCGGAGAAGTTCGCCGAACTCGCACAATTCGCGAAAGAGAATTGCCCGGTGTCGAAGGCGCTGGCTGGTTGCGAGATCACGCTCGACGCAGCCTTGCTTTGACAGCCCGCTGAAACACAGGCAAAAAAAGAGGGCACCGGGGTCAGCGGTGCCCTTTGAATTTCCCTGAAGCAGCAACTACCGGGTGCCCGAAGGCAGAGCCGATCGTTTTATTCGCCCATTCACTCTTCCGGCAGGACGTTGACCTTGACCATGCATTCCACATCGGCATGCAGGTGGACAAGGACTTCGACTTCACCGGTACGACGAATCGGACCTTCGCCCATCAGGATTTCGCTCTTCGACAGCGGGAAACCCGCAGCGGTGAACGCATCCGAGATGTCACGAGGGCCAACCGACCCGTAGAGCTTGCCTTCCGTGCTGGCATTGGCGCGAATGGTGACCGTCGCATCGACGAGGCGTGCTTTGCGGGCTTCGGCATCGTTGAACAACGACGCTGCCTTGGCTTCATATTCCGCGCGACGCTTCTCGAATTCCGCGACGTTGGCCGTGGTGGCCGAAACGGCCTTGCCCATCGGCACGAGATAATTCCGGCCGTAGCCGGGTTTGACCTTCACTCGGTCGCCGAGGGCGCCGAGGTTGGCCACTTTCTGGGTGAGAATCAGTTCCATTGCATCAACTCCTTAGGCCTTGGCGTGGCTGCTGGCGTACGGCAGCAGGGCCAGGAAACGCGCGCGCTTGATGGCGGCGGTCAACTGACGCTGGTAACGCGCCTTGGTGCCGGTGATCCGGCTCGGCACGATCTTGCCCGTCTCGGTCAGGTATTGACGCAGGGTGTTCAGATCCTTGTAGTCGATCTCCACCACCTTTTCGGCAGTGAACTTGCAGAACTTCTTCCGGCGGAAGAACTTCGACATCGGCGAACCGCCCTTACCACCCGGTTTCTTCTTCTTAGGCTGCATCTTCGAACTCCGCATCAGTAAAGCCGACTTCATCTTCTCGGCGTTTCGGCTTCTCGTCCTTGGCCTTCATGATCGAAGACATTTCGGTCTGTGCGGCATCCTGCTGAAGAATCAGGTGACGGATGACGGCATCGTTGAAACGGAACGAGGATGCGAGTTCGTTGAGCACGTTCTGGCTGCACTCGATGTTCATGAGTACATAGTGGGCCTTGGCGAGGTCCTGGATCGGGAACGCCAACTGGCGACGGCCCCAATCTTCGAGCCGGTGAATGGCTCCCTTGTCGGCCTCGATGAGCGACTTGTAGCGCTCGATCATGGCCGAAACCTGTTCGCTTTGATCCGGATGGACCAGGAACACAATTTCGTAGTGACGCATAAAACTCCTTACGGACATTTGGAATGGCCTCCCGAACACTCGGTGAGGCAAGGCGCCAGGAACCAATTGGTCCCAGCGGGCGCGAATCTTAGCCACCGGGGGCCTTGATCGCAACGCAAAAACTCTTGTGAAATCAGGACATTAACTACGAAATCTCGCCGAAACAAAGACTTGGGAGGGCTATCCACAAGAAAAGAAAATTCATGCACCAAGCTGGCGCAATCAAGTGTTTGAACCTAAGTCTTTGACCCGTAAAGGACCGGGCCCGACCCAGGAAACGTCTCACGCGGTCGTGAAACTCTCCCCGCAGCCACATTCGCCCTTCACATTCGGGTTGCGGAACTCGAATCGGGCCCCCAGGCCTTGGCGGATGAAGTCGATCTCGGTGCCATCCAGCAACGGCAGGCTAGCCTTCGGTACGTACACCCGGATGCCCTGACTGTCGAACACGGCATCGTCTTCGCCGACGGCCTTCGTCAGGTCGATCTGATACGCCCAGCCCGAACAACCGGTCTTCTTGACGGCAAAGCGCAAGCCCAGTGCCTCCGGCTCTTCGAGCAGGAAACCACGGACGCGGTCGGCAGCGGCATCGGTCAGTTGGATGGGCATGACTTCGTTCTCGGTTTGGTTCTCGGGGAGCTTGGCGCACCAAGCTTTCGCTATGATCGCGCACTTTCCATTGTGCCGCACGAAACAAGTGTGCGATCAGGAGTTCGAAACATGAGTCTAGCAAGCGTGCGTGAAGTTCTCGCGGGCAAAGTCGCGGTTGGCCAGTCCGTGGCCGTTCGCGGTTGGATCAAAACCCGACGTGATTCCAAAGCCGGGTTGTCGTTCCTCGCAGTCAGCGATGGGTCCTGCCAGGACAATATTCAAGTGGTCGCGCCGAATGCGCTCGACAATTACGACAGCGAAGTGGTGCGCCTGACTTCCGGCTGCGCCGTCAAATGCCACGGCAAGTTGATCGCATCGCAGGGCAAAGGCCAGGGCGTCGAAATCGAGGCGGATCGTATTGAAGTGGTCGGCTGGGTTGATGATCCGGAAACCTATCCGATCCAGCCCAAGCCGCACACGATGGAGTTCCTGCGTGAAGTGGCGCACTTGCGTCCGCGCACGAACACGTTCGGTGCCGTCGCGCGCATTCGGCACACGATTGCACAGGCGATCCATCGTTACTTCCACGAACGGGAGTTCTTCTGGGTCAACACACCGATCGTTACCGCAAGCGACTGCGAAGGCGCCGGACAGATGTTTCGGGTGTCGACACTGGATGCGATGAACCTGCCGAAAACACCGCAGGGCGGCATCGATTGGCAAAAGGATTTCTTCGGCAAGGAAGCGTATCTGACCGTATCCGGCCAGCTGGCCGTCGAGGGTTATTGCCTTGCGCTGAGCAAGGTCTACACGTTCGGCCCGACGTTCCGCGCGGAGAATTCCAACACCACCCGCCACCTGGCCGAGTTCTGGATGATCGAACCGGAGATCGCGTTCGCCGACCTGAACGACGATGCGAACCTGGCCGAAGATTTCCTGAAATACATTTTCCGGGCCGTGCTGAATGAACGTGGCGACGACATGAAGTTCATCGCCGACCGCGTCGAGAAGAACGCAATCACGCGCCTCGAGAAGTTCATCGAGGCACCGTTCGAGCGCATCCATTACACCGATGCCATCGAGATCCTGAAGAAGGCTCCCAAGAAGTTCGACTACCAGGTCGAATGGGGCGCCGATCTGCAGACCGAGCACGAGCGCTACCTGGCCGAGGAATATGTCGGGCGACCGGTGGTGGTGATGAACTACCCCGAACAGATCAAGTCGTTCTACATGCGCCTCAACGACGACGAGAAGACGGTCGCCGCGATGGACGTCCTGGCGCCGGGCATTGGCGAAATCATCGGTGGTTCCCAGCGCGAAGAGCGATTGGACTATCTTGATCGGCGCATCCAGCAGTTCGGCCTGAACCCCGACAGCTACCAGTGGTATCGCGATTTCCGTCGCTACGGCACCGTCCCGCATGCAGGTTTCGGACTCGGCTTCGAGCGTCTGGTCGTCTATGTCTGCGGCCTCACGAACATTCGTGACGCCATTCCGTATCCGCGCACGCCCGGCCACGCCGAATTCTGAGGAATGCCCATGTCGGAAGATCTGATTACACAATGGTGGCTTGCCCCGCTCGGAGACCGCCTGATCTGGGCGCGTCTCCGTGAGATCGAAGACGGCCAGTACGAACTGTTGAGCACCAATGGCCTGGCGATGTTTCCGGACGAGAACAGCGCCCGTGAGGCGCTGCTTGATGCCGAATACCGAGCACTGGATGGCTGCGACGAAGACGATGCCAACCTGTTTGGACTGGCACTCGAAGACCTGATCCCGCCGGAAGGTGATGACGACGAGATCGCCGAGCAGTTGATCCAGTCGGTCGAGCGGCAACGATGAAGGCCGACCTGCTCGGCCGCCAGGCGCTGGTATGCGGGGCGTCACAGGGAATCGGTCGGGCCGCAGCGATCGCGCTGGCCGAGCGCGGCGCTTCGGTGATCGTGCTGGCGCGTCAGGTCGAAGCTCTCGATGCGCTGGTCCGGCTGCTGCCGAAAAATCATGCCGAGCAAGCGCACGGTTACATCAGTGCAGACATCGCCGAGCACGATTCGCTCGTGCGCAAAGTTCAGGCTTCGGCGAATGCACGGCCGATCGAAATTCTCATCAACAACACCGCCGGTCCGGCACCGGGAGCCGTGCAGTCGGCGACTGCCGAGCAGTTCCTGGATACCTTCCAGCGGCACCTGCTTGCCAACCATGCGCTGGCGCAGACCGTGCTTCCGGGCATGAAGGCGCAAGCCTTCGGGCGCATCATCAATGTCATTTCGACATCGGTGAAAGAACCGATCCGAAACCTGGGTGTGTCCAACACCATTCGTGGTGCGGTGGCATCCTGGGCCAAGACTCTGGCTGCCGAAGTGGCCGCACAGGGCATCACCGTGAACAATGTGCTGCCGGGGTTCACGCGCACGCAGCGACTCGAACAGATCATCGTCGAGCGCATGCAGGCCACCGGCCAGGACCGCGAATCGATCGAACGCGGCATGCTGGCCAGCGTGCCAGCACAACGATTCGCCGAGCCGGCCGAGATTGCGGCAGCGATTGCCTTTCTCGCATCGCCCGCCGCAGGTTATGTCAACGGCATCAATCTGCCGGTCGATGGCGGGCGGACTCAGTCTCTGTAATTCCCAGGGTAGAGACCCTCGTCATCGAACCGGGAGCGCCAACATGTCTCAGAACCCGTATTCAGCACCGAACAGCACCGTCGTCGATCGTGACGATGGCACGAGCGCCGACGTCGCAATTCGCGAAGAACATATCCGGCACGAACGCGTTCTCAGATCAATCGGCTCTTTGTATTTGTTCGGAACACTGATGACCGGTCTGATCAGCATCGTGACGCTGATGAGTCCGGTTCCTCCGGAATACGAAGGCCATCAAGCCATGCTGGTGATCGGCGGCATTTATGCCGTGATCACCGTTGCGACCGGTTTTGTCGGCTATGGGTTCCGCCGCTTGCGGCCGTGGGTCCGTGTTCCGGCAACAGTCGTCTGCGGCCTCGGACTGCTGGCAATTCCGATCGGAACCTTGTTCAACGGCTACATTCTCTTCCAATTGTGGGGACAGAAAGGAAAGCGAGTATTGGCCGAGGACTACCGGGGCATCATCGATCGAACACCGCACGTCCGATACCGCAGGACTGCAGGCGACTGGATTGCGCTGGCCATCTTGCTGTTGATAGGCCTCGGCATCGCCGCCTTTGTCATCGCTGCAATCGTGGGTTGATGGCCGCAGACGGCAGCGCAGGTTGACCGCCTGCACTGCCGCACCGAACCCCTCAGCGCTTGTTGAGCGCGTGGAAACCCAGCAGGCCGGCGCCGGCAAAGCCGAGCAGCAGACCCCAGGTGCCGGGCGAATCAGCATTGAGGTTCAACCAGTCGATCAGGCCGAACGCCAAACCCAGCGATACCAGAACGATGCCCCACTTGAACGCCGACATCTGGCGGCTATGTTCGTCGGCCATCAACATGGCCTTGATCAGATCTTCGCTGGCATGGGTTTCGGCCATGCGCCGACGCAATCGCGCATCGACAATGAACTTGATCGCCAAAGTCACGCAGATGAACAGCACGATTGGAATAAAATTGCCAAAATCCATTTTGAGGCTCCTCGGGTTGGGTTCAGTTGGGGCACTCCGGCCCGTCTGATGTTCGCCGGTCATTCGGCTTGACCCATCAGAGGCAGTGACTCGTTTGCAGGTTGCAGCTCAGCAACCATGACCAACGGCATAGCCTGCAACCTGGTCGGGCGCCGTGGTCTCATATGGCGTCATGGAGACGGACCACGACATCGTGAAGGCGGTGCTCGGCAATCAGCCGGGCGCTTTTGCGCGCTTGCTTGGCCGCTACCAGCGCATGGTCTGGCACATCATCGCGAGAATGGTGCAGCAGGCCGACGACGCCGATGAACTGGCGCAGGAGACGTTCCTGCAGGTGTACCGGAACCTGCCGCAGTTCCGGTTCGAAAGTGCGCTATCGACCTGGATCGGCCAGGTGGCGTTTTCGGTCGCGCGTCGGTTTCTGGCCAAAAAGCGGCTACCCATCGAGGTAACCGACGACGACACCGATCCACTCGATTCGGTCGCGGCCGACACCGATCTGGAAGAGGGCTTCGCGGATGCCGAACTGTTCCAGCATGTAGCGACCGCCATGGCCGGCTTGTCGCCGTTGCAGCGGATAATTCTGACGCTGTTCCATCTGGACGAACTGCCGATCGAGGAAATTGCCCAGATCACCGGCAGCCCGACCGGCACCGTAAAAAGTCATTTGTTTCGCGCTCGCGCCCGATTGCGGGCAGAATTGCATCAGAAGGCTGGAGTGTGCGCATGAATCCGATCGAACCGAAATCCCGCGAGCGACATCCGGAATGGGCCGCACAACAGGCGGCGCTGCGTGCCGTCAACGATGGCGCCGAGGGCGCCGAGCGGGACTACCGGAAGATCTATGCCGGAATTGCTGCTGCGCCGATGCCGACGCTGCCCGCGGATTTTGCCGTGCGGGTGTTGGCGCGCATCGATGACTTGGCCGAAAGTGCGACCACCGAGCGCTGGTTGTTGTGGCTCCTCGGTTTGGCCATGGTTGTCGGCAGCGTGTTGTTTGCCGGGCCTGAGCTCGTCGATGCGTTCGCACCGATCACTCACCGGATCGAATCGCCCTGGCCAATGATGGCTGCGGCAGTGCTGTGTGGTGTGGTGCTTCTGGATCATGCGGCAGGATGGCGGAAGCGCTGGCGCGCCTGACAGCGCTGTCTTTCAACAATCTGTCGGAAAGCCTCTGGACTACCTGTTCAGCGGTTCATCCGCTGCGGATTCCGTGATTTCGATACACGCCGAGAACCAGCGGTCGAGTCGGTAGCCGGTGCCGCTCAGCTCCGAACATAGTCGACAAAACGAAATGCGAAATCATGCGCGGAGTCCGCTGCATGCGATGCCTCATTCACGACTCGCCAGTCGGACGGATCAAAAGTCGGAAACCAGGCATCCGCTTCGGCGAGTTCGGTCTCGACGTGAGTGAGCGCCATGGTCGAGGCGCGCTCAAGGCAAAGTCGGTACACCTCGCCACCGCCGATGACCCAAAGCACTTCGGCATCAGCCATCGTGATCGCTTCATCAACGCTGGAGACCGACTCCATACCGGCAAACGGAACCCGCTGTTCGCGCGACAACACCAGATTGCGCCTTTTGGGCAGTGCTCTACCCAAAGACTCGGCTGTCTTGCGGCCCATCAGAACCGGCGAGCCCTGAGTCAGAGCCTTGAAGCGTTTGAGGTCGTCCGGCAGATGCCAAGGCATGCGGTTGCCTATGCCAATGGCGAATCGCCGGTCGAGTGCGGCAATGAGTCGAAGTTCAGTCATGGCGACATTCAACCACAGCAGGCGCGGCTTGCGCAGGTCGTGCCGTGCACTCCGGGCCCCTTCGACCGGACAACCGTCGCTGTTGGCGTTCCAGCGATCAGCCCATGGCGACAACCGTGCTGCGAATCATGCACGGCCAGGAGAAATTGGCCGATTGACTCCAGCCGGACTCCGAATCCGGCCCGACATCCGGCACAATGGGGCATGGACCGTTACGAACGTATTCTCAAGCTGCACCGGCTGCTCAAGGTTGCCCGATACCCGGTATCGCAGCAAAAGCTGATGGACGAGCTCGAATGCTCGCGCGCAACCCTGTATCGCGACATTTCCTTCCTGCGTGATGCGTTGGGTGCGCCGATCGACACGCACGACAACACCAGTTCGATTTTCTACAACCAGGACGAGGCGGAACGATTCGAGCTGCCGGGTCTTTGGTTGTCGAGCAGCGAACTCGAATCGTTGCTGGCGATGCACCAGTTGCTGGCGCGCTCCGGCGGGGAAGTCCTCAGCGGTGCGCTCGCGCCGCTTCGCACCCGAATCGAGCGGCTGCTCGATGATCAGTTCCAGGGCAAACGATTCCCGATCGAGCGGGTGCGCGTCACGCGCGCGATGTCGCGCCGCCTGGATGAAGTCGTGTTCCGGCGCGTGGCGAGCAGTGTGCTCGAACGCAAACAGCTCAAGTTTCGGTACCGCGCGCGCACCACCGGTTCGGAGACCGAGCGGGTCGTGTCGCCCCAGCGGCTGACGCACTACCGCGAGAACTGGTACCTCGATGCCTTCGACCCCGATCGTTCGGCGCTGCGGAGTTTTTCGCTGGACCGTATCGTCGATGCCGAAATCGTCGAATCGGTCGCGGTGGATGTGGCCGAAGCCGAGCTCGATTCGCAGTTGGCTTCGAGCTACGGAATCTTCTCGGGGCCGCCCAAAGCCTGGGCGACCATTCGCTTTTCGCCAAAAGCCGCGCGCTGGGTTGCTGAAGAACATTGGCACTCCAAACAGGAGGGGCACTTCCTGCCGGACGGACATTATGAGTTGCGGGTGCCGTACTCGAACGCACGCGAATTGCTGATGGATGTCCTGCGATACGGTCCCGATGCGGAAGTGGTGGCGCCGATCGCGCTTCGCGAGGAAGCGAAGATCCAGTTGCGCCTGGCGCTGAATGGATACGAGTGAACGCCGCGGCTGCCTGCCAACGCTGTCATTGCCAAGCCCCGTCAGTTCCGCTTGAATCCGAGTCATGAACGTTGCGCACATTTTCGTAGTGGATGACGAGCCCGATATTCGCGGCATGATCGAAGAGATCCTGCGCGATGAAGGGCATCGTGTCAGCGCGTTCGCCGATCTCGCTTCGCTGAACGCGGCATTGGTGGGCACTCGGCCCGACCTCATGTTGCTGGATGTCTGGCTGCCGGATGGCGACGGTGTCGCGTGGTTACGTGATCGTCAGGCCAGCGGCGGGATCAATTGCCCGATCCTGATGATTTCCGGGCACGGCACGATCGAGACCGCCGTCGAGGCCGTCAAACACGGCGCATACGATTTTCTCGAGAAGCCGGTGTCACTGGCCAAGCTCCTGCATGGCGTGAACCGTGCACTCGATGTCGCAAAGCTGCGCCGAGAGAACGAAGGCCTGCGCAAGCAGGTTGCGCTGGATGCGCCGGTCGGCGACAGTCTGGCGATGCGTACCTTGCGCGCCCAATTGGAGCGTGCTGCGGCCAGCGATCTGCCGGTCCTGATCCGCGGCGAAGTCGGAACCGGCAAGGAAACGCTCGCCCGGTTCGTGCATGCGGCGAGCAGCAGGGCGGCCAATCCGTTCGTCCGCTTTGCCCCCGGGTCGCTGCCGCCCGAACAACAGTGTGTGGCCTTGTTCGGCGCCGAGATGGACAGCGTCGTCAAACCCGGTGTGCTCGACCAGGCACAAGGCGGCACCCTGTATCTCGATGAGTTGATGAGCCTCGGTGAAGATGTCCAGTCGCGACTGTCGAAGGCGCTGGAAGCGCGGCTCTATTTGCGCGACGGCGGCAGCAAGCCGCATCCGATCAATTTCCGGCTCATCGCGTCGAGCAGTCGTCCGCTCGAACGGGAACTGCAGGCGGGCCAGCTCCGTGAAGACCTCTACTACCAATTGAACGTGCTGCAGGCTTCGGCGCCGCCGTTGCGCGATCGGCTCGACGACATGGCTGTGCTGGTCCGGCATCTGGTTGACCTGATGGGCCGCCGCGACCAATTGCCGGAGCGCAGGTTCTCCGAGCCCGCATTGGCAGAAATGCGCAAACATGCGTGGCCGGCCAATCTCCGCGAACTGCGCAACATGCTGCAGCGCCTGTTGATTCTCGGTCATGGTGAAGTGGATGCCGAAGAAGTGCAGGGCGCATTGGGTAATGGTCCGGCCGCGCCGGTCGCACGTGGCCAAGGTGATGTGGCGGTGGATCTGGCGTTGAGCCTGCGCGAAGCGCGGGATGCCTTCGAGCGTGCCTACCTTGTCCGCCAGATGAAACGGTGTGGCGGCAGCATGAGCAAACTGGCTGCCAGTTCCGGCATGGAACGCACACACCTGTATCGCAAGTTCAAGGATCTCGGAATTGATCCCAAAGCGATGGACCTGGAAGATTGAGGAGCGCCCCATGAATCATCGGATTCGTGCAGTAATGGTTCTGATCTGGCTTGGAATCACGTCGACTTCGTTTGCACAAGGTGCGCCGGATCCAGGTCGCAAAGTGTTCGATGGTCAGCATTGTTCGCGGTGTCACGCGCTGGCCGGAAAAGGCAACAAGATGCGTCCGCTCGATGACGTGGGTGCGCGACTTGATGCGGCAAAGATCCGCGCCGCGATCACCGCTGCAGCGCCAGTGCGTCCAAACCTGCCTGCGCGTGCGCTGGTCGCAAAACAGAAATTCGCCACCATGCCAGCTGCCGAGTTGGATGCGCTGGTCACGTTCCTGTCGGCACAGAAGGCCAAACCGGTTGTGCCGACGAAGTAACCCTGCCCGGAACCGGGCGGCAGTCCGCCATGAATCCGCCACAGCTTGCCCCGGCAAACACTCATTCAACGCGCAGACTTTCAGCCAGTCCCGGCCCTGTCCCGGGTTCACCGAAAGGAACCGCCATGCGCAAGTTGCTCACTCTGACCCTCTGCTTCCTGATCGCCGGCAACGCCCATGCGCGCAAGGACTGCACGGAACTCAAGACCGAAATCGACGCCAAGATCACCGCAAAGGGCGTCCCGCACTACACGCTCGACATCATCGATGCAAAAGATGAATCAGGCGTCGAGGGCAAGGTGGTGGGCAGTTGCGATGGCGGCGCCAAGCGTATTGTGTATCAGCGACTGAAGGCCGAAGCCAGGACTGCTGTCGCGGCACAGTGATCGCGGCCGGGAGAATGACGCGGTGAGCCGACATCGGTGGTGAACCGCGCCGTTCAACCCGTCATTGCCGCGTCGCAAACTCTCCCCGCAATGACAAAGTGTGGGGACATGAGTCGCGACGCACGGGCCTCAAGGGCCAATCACTCCGTCATTGCGAGCTTTTTGTATGCCCGGAAAACGGCATTCTTCGTTCGGGCATTGACGACTTTTCCTCGCGGCTGAAGCCGCTCCCACAGTTGGCACATCAGGCGAGCGACACGATCCGAGCTCTGTGGGAGCGGCGGTCTCAACCGGTCTATGCAACATAGGGCATCGACCGGGAGAATCTGATGGGCAGCAAGAGCAAGAGGGGGCTTTCAAGGCCGGAGAAACAAGAACTGTGGCGGCGCTGGAAGCTAGGCGAGACGACGGTATCGATTGCAAAGGTGCTTGAGCGCTCGAAAGATAGTCTCCGACGTGTGGTTCACAGATACGGTGGGGTTGCCCCTGCGGACCGAACACGGGCCGCATCGACGCTTTCGGTTGGCGATCGGGAACAGGTGTCACGAGGTCTAGTCGCCGGGCATTCGCTCCGACGCATAGCCAAGGATCTGGAGCGAGCTCCGTCGACGATTAGTCGTGAGGTAAATCGTAACGGCGGGAGGGCGGACTATCGGGCTGTGGACGCCGATGAGCGCGCTTGGAAGAAGGCTTGCCGCCCGAAGCCGTGTCGTCTCTCGCTGAATCGCAAATTGAGGTATACGGTCGCGGCAAAGCTTGCGAAGCGTTGGTCTCCCCAGCAGATCGATGGATGGCTCAAGCAGACCTACCCCGAGAACGAGGACATGCGCATGTCGCACGAGACGACTTACAAGACCCTGTTCATTCAGGCGCGAGGCGCGCTGAATAAGGAGTTGACGGCGTTGCTGCGCAGCCGGCGGCCGACGCGACGAGCGAAAACGGCCACTCGTAGCGGTTTTGGTCGAGGCCAGATTGTGGATGCGGTGTCGATCAGCGAGCGTCCCGCCGAAGTGGCCGATCGCGCGGTACCAGGTCACTGGGAAGGCGACCTACTTAGCGGTTCCGGCAATAGCCATATCGCGACGTTGGTGGAGCGTCACAGTCGGTTCGTGATGCTGGTCAAGGTTCCTGGCAAGAGCACCGATGATGTTGTCCCTGCGCTAACCAAACGTATCCGCAGCCTGCCAGTCGAACTTCGGAAATCGGTCACATGGGACCGTGGCACCGAGATGGCGAAGCACAAGGATTTCACTATCGCGACCGACGTTCAGGTCTATTTCTGTGATCCTCAAAGCCCTTGGCAACGTGGCAGCAACGAGAACACCAACGGGCTCTTGCGTCAGTACTTTCCGAAGGGAACTGATCTATCGCAGTTCACTCAGGCGCAGCTGAACAAGGTTGCAAAAGAGCTTAACGATCGACCGAGGCAGACGTTAGGATTCATATGCCCAGCACAAAAGCTGGGCCAAACCGTTGCACTGACCGGTTGAAATCGCCGCTCCCACAGGATTGGGCTGGTGGCAATTCGCAGCTCTTTGAATGTTGCTGGAACAATTTCCTGAAGCGAACGTTCCACGGAGTGTCGTCAAGGCCCGAACGAA
>JBEIPT010000004.1:0-31208 GCA_040376895.1 Lysobacteraceae bacterium
CTGGTGGCAATTCGCAGCTCTTTGAGTGTTGCTGGAACAATTTCCTGAAGCGAACGTTCCACGGAGTGTCGTCAAGGCCAGAACGAAGTATGCCGTTTTTCGAGCATACAAAAAGCTCGCAATGACAGGACCTTCAAAGTCTGTCGCACCCGACCGGAGTTATCCGCACGGTGTCATTGCGAAGGCCATGAAGTGGCCTGTGGCAATCTCGTTGTTGCGTCAACCGTTCCTGCGTGCGTTGGATTGCCTGATGCTTCGAGCCTGCTTTGCCTCCATGTTTGGCACCTGAAGGTTCTTACGGACTTGGTCCTTTCGCCGATCCGGTTCCACGCCGCGGGTCGTTCGCACCAAAAAACCGTGCACCGGGAACCGGTGCCGCACCCAATTCCGGCACACCGATCAGGATTGCGGCGAGATGGTTCTCGGGCTGCGGGGTGGTGAACTCATGACCCCAGGATTCGAGCAACCGCCGGGTATCGGGGCTCAGTGCAAAATCTTCGACGGCCGTCGCTTCCGGCTGCCACTGTTGATGGAACCTCGGCGCATCAACTGCCTCCTGGATATCCATGCGGAAATCGATCACATTGATCAAGGTATGCAGAACCGCGGTGATGATGCGACTCCCGCCAGGTGTGCCCACAACCATCACCGGCTTTCCATCCCGACTGACGATCGTCGGTGACATCGAACTCAGCGGGCGTTTGCCGGGCGCAATCGCATTCGCTTCGCCCTGCACCAGGCCGTACATGTTGGGTGTGCCCACGGCAGCGGTGAAGTCGTCCATTTCGTTGTTGAGCAGGATGCCGGTGCCGGCCGCGGTGACCTTCGCGCCGAACCAGTCGTTCAAGGTATACGTCACCGAAGCCACGTTGCCTGCCGCGTCGGCGATCGAATAGTGTGTCGTGTTGCTGCCCTCGTGCGGCGCCTTGCCGGGTGACAGCGCGTCGGAATCACCGGCACGATTGTCGATGATCGCGGCACGGATCTTCGCCGCGTGCTCGGGCGCCAGCAATCGTGCAATCGGATTGTCGACAAACGCCGGATCACCGAGATAGTGATTGCGGTCGACATAAGCATGACGCATCGCTTCGATCATCCAATGAGTGCCCTGCGCCGAACCCCAGCCGGCTTCGGCCATCGGGTAAGCCTCAAGCACCTGCAGCACTTCGCAGATCACAACACCGCCCGAACTCGGCGGCGGCGCGGAGATGATGCGATAGCCACGATAGTCACATTCCAGCGGTTCGCGTTCGATCGCACGGTAGGCCAACAAATCGGCTTCGGTGATGAGCCCGCCACCTGCCTGGCTCGCAGCGGCCAGAGCCTTGGCGGTTTCACCACGATAGAAACCGTCCAAACCGTCACGCGAAATGCGCTTCAGACTGGCGGCGAGATCCTTCTGAACCAGGCGATGCCCAACCTTCGGCAGTGACCCGGCTTCCCCCAGGAAAATGTTGCGGCTTGCCGGATCCAGACGAAGCTCCATCGCCGCATAGTCGATCATCGCGATGTCGCCCCGATCCAGCACAAAACCGCGGCGCGCCAGATCGATGGCGGGTTGCAGCAGGTGTTTGCGCGGCAGTGTGCCGTAACGTTCACGAGCCATTTCCAATCCGGCGACCGTCCCGGGAACCGCCACTGCCTTGTGGCCCAGCGTGCTTTGCCCGGGAATGACCTGGCCCTTGGCATCCAGGTACATATTGGCCGTCGCAGCGGCCGGGGCCGTTTCGCGAAAATCGATGAACGTCCGCGAACCGTCAGCCAGTTGTAGCGTCATGAACCCGCCGCCGCCCAGATTGCCGGCCGCCGGATACACCACGGCCAGCGCATAGCCCACCGCCACCGCGGCGTCGACCGCATTGCCTCCCTCTTCGAGGACTTGCACGCCCACATCCGTCGCCAAATGCTGTGCCGTGACGACCATGCCGTCATTCGACACCACCGGCGGTGCCGAGGCGGCAAACACGTTGCCGACCAAACCCGCAAAAACGAGCCACAAAGGGCGGAGGACAAGCCTGGATGGACACATGGAAAGAATCCGCAACAAATGAGGCGGCAAGCTTACGCCTTCCGGGCAGGGCTGCAATCAAACTGCCCAAATCGCCGGGCCGTGTCACGACCGGGCAATACGGGAGTGGTAATCTGGCGTTTCCACAAATCGATTTTCCATTCAGGGATCCTATGCACCCTATTCCCAAGGCAAGCGGATTGGCCGCTGCCATTGTTCTTCTCATGGCGGGCAGCGCGGCAGTTGCCGCCCCGTTCACACCCGGCAATCTTGTAGTGGCGCGCGTCGGAACCGGCGCTGCCGGTTTGACGAACGCATCAACGGCCGTATTCCTCGACGAGTACACGACTGCGGGCACGTTGGTTCAGTCCATTGCTTTGCCGACCGCAGCAAGCGGCGCCAACCGGGCGCTGACCATCGGCGGCACCGGGACTAGCGAAGGCATGGTCTCCCGGTCCGTTGACAATCGCTACGTCACCTTGTCGGGTTATGACATCCCGCCTGGAACCGCCTCGGTCAACGGAACCTCCACAGCGACGGTCAACCGTGTCGTGGCGCGAATCGACCACACCGGTCTGATCGACACCACCACTGGCTTCACGACTGCGTTCACTGGCGGCAGCGTTCGTGGTGTCACGACGGTCAATGGCACGGACATTTGGGCGAGCGGTGCGGGCACGACCGGAGGTGTCTGGCATCAGACGTTTGGATCGATCGGCGCCGGCACACAACTCAACGCCACGCTGATCAATACCCGCAATCTGGGGATCGCTGGCGGCCAGCTGTTCCTCACCACGGGATCGGGCGCATTCCGCCTGGCCACCGTGGGCACCGGAACGCCAACAACCGCCGGGCAGACCATCACGAACCTGAGCGGGCTGCCGACGGCGACCATTTCGCCTTACAGTTTCGTCTTCCTGGACCGGGATGCCGGTGTTGCAGGCAATGACACCGTCTATTTCGCGGACGATGCGGGCGGCGGCGGCATTCGCAAGTACTCGTTCGATGGCGCGACCTGGACGGATCGCGGTGTTATCACACCAATTGCCCGCGGCCTCACTGGCTCGGTCGTGGCCGGAAACGCGGTGCTGTACGCCACCACCGGCGCGAACCCGACCTTGCTGGTCACACTGACCGACTCGGCCGCATTCAACGCGACGATTTCCGGAACGCAGACCACGATTGCAACCGCCGCCACGAACACCGCCTTCCGCTCCGTCGCATTCACGCCGGAAGCCGGTGTGGTCGCCACACCCGAACTGTCCATCGCCGCCGTTTCGGCGAACGAAGGGAACGTCAGCTGCCCGGGTGGCACCACGTCGATGAACTTCACGGTCGCGGCCAACCCGGCGCCGACCAGTCTGCTCACGTTCAACTTCGGAACCACCGCGGGCACCGCCACCGCTGGCACGGACTACACCGAAGTCGTCGGCGGCACCGGCACTATCGCGGCAAATGCGACGAGTGGCACGGCCACCGTGCTGGTCGCTTGCGACAACAAGATCGAGGCAAACGAAACGCTGACTGCGACCCTCGCTGCGGGCGCCGGTTACACCATCGCGGTGGCCGGAACCTCTGCCACCGGCACGATCACGAATGACGACGTCGCCAGCATCCGCATCAGCGACCTCACGCAGGCGGAGGGCAATGGCGGCGGCAACACGAACTTCGCGTTCAACGTCGCGCTGGAAAATGGCGTCGTCGCTGGTGCAGGTGGCGTGACCATGTCCTATACGGTCGATTCGGCAGACCCGCCGGCAGCGACCGATGGCGTCGACTTCCTGAGCCCGACTCCGGAGCCGGGGACGTTCACGATTCCCGAGGACTTGAACAGTGGCTCGCTGATTGTGCAGGTGGTTGCAGACAGCGATATCGAACCGAACGAGAACTTCTCGATCACGTTGAGTAACGCCAATACGGGCTCGTTCATCGACTCGGGCGCCGACGCGGTGATCACGAACGATGACGCCGCAACACCGACCATCACCATCAATGATGTCACCGTCACGGAAGGTGATAGCGGTGGCGCCCCGGTCAACGCCGTGTTTACGGTAACCATTGCGCCGACACCTGCGGGAACCGTCACTGTGGATGCGGGCACATCGGGCGACAGCGCGACCAGCGGGAGCGATTTCACCACCAATACACAGACACTCAGCTTCGACGCCACGAACACGAGTCGCCAGTTTACGGTTGCCATTGGCAACGACTGTGATATCGAAGGCAACGAACAGTTCTTCGTCAACCTGTCCAACCTGACCGGTACGGGTGCCATCGGCGACGCACAGGGTGTCGGTACGATCAACAACAACGACCTGGCCATCAGTGCCAGCGTCAGCTTCGATCAGCCTGTCGCGAACGAAGGTGATTCCGGCAGCAATCCACGCACCTTCCGCGTGACACTGGATCGCCCGGTTCAGTGCGGTAACTTCAGCTATTCGATTTCTTCAACGGGTGGAACAGCGGTCGCCGGTCAGGACTTCGTAACGGCCAACACCGGGGCTCAATTCATCGCTGGCGCACAAACCTCTGCAGCGTTCGACATGGCAGTTCTGGGTGACCTCCTGACCGAAGCCGACGAGACAGTCGAAATCACCCTGCTTGGCTCTGGCATCAATGTCACGATTGCCCAGGCTACAGCCACCGCCACGCTGACCAACGACGACACCGCGCCGGTGCGTACCATCGCCGAGATCCAGGGTGACGCGTTTGCCAGTCCGTTCAACACGACGGTGGCAACGGTACTCGACAAGGTGGTCACGGCCCTGCTGCCGAACGGCTTCTTCATCAATGACCGAACGCCGGATGGTCTGCTCGACACCTCCGATGCCATGTTCGTGTTCACCAGCACGGCGCCGACCGTTGCCATTGGCGACACGGTGAACGTGCGCGGTTCGATCCTGGAAGCAGCCGTGACGGTACCGGCCAACCAGCCCAATTATTCGAACCTGACGAAGTTCACGAATGCCGGGCTGGTCGTCAACCCGATCGGCACCGGAGCCGCCCTGCCATCCCCGTTCACGCTGGACGACGCCATGCCTTCGCCCTCCCCTGCTGCGCTGTTCTGCGTGGTGGCCGGCGGCACGTTCACTGGCGCCGACTTCAACACGACGAAGAACTTCGAGTGTCTGGAAGGCATGCGCGTGACCACGAACCTTGGCATGGTCAATGGTCCGGTGCAGGTGTTCGCTTCGGATCCGCTTGCCGAACAGGTCATCACCACCAGCGGTCGCCGTGCGCTGCGTGAAGCGGGACTCACCGCCACGCAAGGGCTCGAGGACATCGGCATCGTCAACCCGAGCCTCACGCCCGATGCTCCGGCACTGCCCGCGCTGCGTTGGGACGGTAACCCCGAAGCCCTCGAGATCGATATGGATCGCCTCGGCCTGACGTTCCAGAATCTGGTGCCAGGCACCACGTTCAGTGCCACCGGCATTCTGGCATTTGAATTCGGCGGGTATGAGCTGTTCCCGAGCGAGTTCAATGTGATCTCCGCCGCGCCGGCGCTTCCGGCCGCTGTGGCTGTGCCGACCAGTGACCAGTTGACGATCGGCTCGCAGAACGCGTTCCGTTTCTATGACCGCTGTGACGATCCGACCCGCCTGAATGCGGACGAAGTGGTCGACCTGACCCGTGTCGATACCAAGCTCGACAAACTGTCGCGTCAAATCCGTGAGCTGCTGCGATCGCCCGACATCGTGGCGTTCCAGGAAGTGGAGCAGGCCAGTCCGGACGGCACGGTCTGCGCCAATGGCGAGCCCAACGTGAACGCGATGGCCCTGCTCGCCGCGAAGATCCTGGCTGATGGTGGCCCGGCCTATACGGCATTCATGCCGGAGCTCACGAATGACCCGGGTTTCATCAACAACGGCTTCCTGGTCAATACGGCACGTGTGACGGTCAACAATGGCCCGACGCTGACCCAGTGGCAGCCGAACGAAATGTGGACCTTCAATGGCGGCGTTGCTGACCAACTGCACGATCGTCCGTCGCTGTTGCTTGAGGGCACCACCAACTTCGGCGGCAACATCTCCTTCGGAGTGGTCAACAATCACCTTCGCTCGCTGTCGGGCATCGATGACATTTCGCCACTCGCCGATCACGTCGACGCGCACCGCGTTCGCCAGAAGCGCCTGACTCAGGCCGCTTCGGTAGCTTGTACGGTGCAGGCCTACCAGACTGCCACTCCGAACAAGCCGCTGGTCCTGGTCGGCGACTTCAACGGCTTCCAGTTCTCCGATGGTTATGTCGACGTGGTCGGCATCATCCGCGGTGATGCCAATGCCAGCGATTCCGAGTACAACCTCGGCTTCAACGGCGTACCGAGCCTCCCCGGCTGCTCGTTGGCTGGCGGCCAGATCGTTGCACCGGCGCTCACCGAAGCAGTGTTCGCGCTGCCAGAAGACCAGCGGTATTCGTTCTACTTCCAGGGCGTGCCTCAGGAACTGGACCATGCGTTGATGAATACGGCTGCAGGTGCACGGTTCGAAGGCGTGCAATACGCCCGCGGCAATTCCGAAGCGCCGTCCTCGCAGGAACTTGTGGCAGGCTCGGCACTGCGCAGCTCCGACCACGATGGTTTCCTGCTCTACCTCAACGGTGGCACAGATCCGACCAACAACGGCTTCGCGGTGTTCAAGGACGGATTCGAGTAAACACCTGCTGTTGAACAGTCGAACAAAGGCCCGCCTCGCGCGGGCCTTTTTTTGTCCATCACATTTTGCCCGGCAGCGAATTGCAAATTCGCGAGAAAGCCATTGCGGCACGGGAAATGGGCGGGATAGGCTTCAATCCAGTCAGCGCAATGCGACAGGAGGACAGGATGAACCATTCAGGTCTCGGGCTGTTGGGTGTCATGTTTCTGGCTGCGGCCAGTGTCTCGGCGCAGGTCAGCATCCCCGCGCTCAATACACCGGTGCTGGAGGATTTCGACTCACTGGCCAATGCCGGCACCACCAACACCGTGGTCCCTGCAGGGTGGGCGTTTGTGGAAAGCCCGGGTGATGCGAACTACGCAGCCAGCACAGGCAGTTCGACCGGCGGCAACACCTACAGCTTTGGTGCCACCGGCAACACGGAACGTGCATTCGGCATGATCCAGTCCGGCAGCGTCAACAGCACGATCGGCGCTTCGTTCCGCAACGACACCGGCGTCACCGTCAACGCACTCGTCATCCAGTACTTCGGCGAGCAATGGCGTCTGGGCGAAGGGGGTCGCACCGATCGCATCGACTTCCAGTACAGCCTCAATGCCACATCGATCGTCAGCGGCACCTGGACCAACGTCAACGGACTCGACTTCAGCTCGCCCGACACCACGGCACCCGGCGGCGCCCGCAACGGCAACGACGCCCAGCATCGTGTCCGGCGCGTGGCATTGATCAACAACGTCAACCTCGCGAACGGCGCGACATTCTTCATCCGCTTTACCGATCTGAATGCGGATGGGGCAGACGACGGTCTCGCCATCGACGATTTCGGGGTGGCGGCTTTCGCCCAGACACCTGCGGTGGTGACCGCCGAGAATCTCGGCTTCATCGAAGGTGATGTCGACGGCAACGCAACCGTGCGCATCAGTCTTGCCGCACCCGTGTCGGCAGCGGTCACGCTTGACGCCCAGACCGTGGCGGACACGGCCACCTCCGGGATCGATTACCAGGAAACCACGGCGAACGGTGTATCCATTGCCATAGGTGCTTCGTCGACCACGGTGAGCGTACCCATCGAGGGGGACACCGATGTCGAAGCTGCCGAAACGTTTGGTCTCCAGATCAGCAATGTCACGTCAACTTTGCCTGTGATCGTGGTCAGCAACGTCGGCACCGTTACGCTGATCAATGATGACCCTCGCTTGTTCATCTCCCAGATTCAGGGCAGCGGCAACACCTCGCCGCAGAACGGCAATGTCGTGTCCTTCGAAGGCATCGTCACAGGCGTTGCTTCGCGCGGATATTTTGTCCAGGAAGAAGACACCGACGCCGATGCCGATCCGATGACCTCGGAAGGCATTTTCGTGTTCCTGAATCAAACGCCTGATTCAGCCATCCAACAGGGAGCGCGAATCCGTGTTGTCGGTACGGTCACCGAATTCAACCGCAACCCGGGCTCGCAGAAACTCACCGTCACCGAGATCGTCGCACCGGTTGTGTCCACGGTGGTGTCCTCGGGAAACCCGCTGCCAACTCCCGTGGCTTTGACCGCTCCTGTATCCGGGAATGCCATTGACCTGCACGAGCGACATGAAGGCATGCGGGTGAACCTGTCGGGTGTGTTGCGTGTCGTCGGGCCAACCGACGGGTCAATGAGCGACACCACTGCTGCCGCCACTGCCTTCGGCACGATGTATGTCACACGCGATGGTGTGGCCAGACCCTACCGGGAACCCGGCATGGATCCGCTTGATCTGCTCAGTGACTTCCCCACGCCTTGTGCGCGCCCCTGCAACGATTCGAATGAAGAGATCATCGGACTGGATACCGACGACTTCCGGACGCCGTCGCTGGAGCTCAGTGTCGGTCAAACGGTCAGTGGCGCCGTCGGGCCACTGCACTATGACTTCGGTGGTTACTTCATCGTGCATGACAACACCACACCGCTCACCACCGGCGGCAGCGCTGAGGTGACCGCCGTACCGGTCGCAAACGGACGCGAGTTGACCATTGCCTCGTTCAACATGCAGCGGTTCTACGACGATGTGGATGACGCCGCCATTCCATTCAACGAAGAACCGGTAGTCACCCCTGCCGGATTCCAGCATCGACTCGGCAAGTTCTCGGCGATGTTCCGAAACGCCATGCGTCTGCCCGACATCGTTGGCGTCGTTGAAGTCGAAAACCTGGTGACCTTGCAGCGGCTCGCGGATCGGATCAACACCGATGCCGGGGCCAGCAATCCGGAATACGGCGCTTGCCTGATCGATGGCCCGGGATTCGGACGGCTTGATGTCGGGTTCCTCTACAAACAGCGTCGGGTTGCCGGCCCTGGCAGTCCGCGCCGGATCGAATTGCCGACGTGTTCGGACGAACTGATTTCCGAGACCTACGTCGACCCGCGCGACGGGTCCGTCGATGCGGTCTATGATCGCCCGCCGTTGCGACTCAACGCGACGGTCAACGACAGTTCCGGCGCAAGTCTGCAGATCACCGTGATCGTCAATCACTTCCTGTCGCTTTTGTCTGTCTCGGACACCACCGTGGACGGCGCTTCGACAGATGGCGAACGCGGGCGGCAGAAGCGCAAGGCGCAAGCCGAACGGCTCGCGAACTTCATCCACAATCGCCAGGCTGCAAACCCGAGCGAACGGATCGTCGTCATCGGCGACTTCAACGCCTTCCAGTTCAACGATGGCTATGGCGACATCATCGGTGGCGTCATCGGACTTCCGGCTGCGCCTGCCAATCAACTGACGCCGGTCGCCGACCTGCTGCTGAATGGCAACCTGGAGAATCTGTCGAATACCGGTCCGTTCGAAGATCGATATTCCTATGTGGAAGGCGGTAGCGCCCAGATTCTGGATCATGTCCTGTTCAACGTACCGATGGGCGCTGTGACCGTGAATGAGCGGGTGATCTACGCGCGCGCCAATGCCGACTTTGCGAACGCTTTCCGCGACCTGCCGAATGATCCGCGCCGATCGTCCGATCACGATGCTGCAATCGGTTATTTCAGCATCCCCATGTTCAACGATCTCCCCGTCGCAACCGGGACACTGCCCAATCGTTCAGTATTCGAGGGCGAGACCGTGAGCTGGAATGCGGCCACGGCGTTCACCGAGCCCGAAGGCGAACTGCTGATCTTTACAGCTGGAATACTGCCGGCCGGCTTGTCCATCAATCCGGGGACTGGCGAAATCAGCGGCACCGTGGACGTGGGTACGGCCAGTGTGTACACGGTGACCGTGAACGCGTTTGATGGCGCCGGCTCGGCACAAACCAGCTTCCAACTCACCGTCACCGCGCCGACTGATGGGGTTTTTTCGGACGGGTTTGAATAACTCTTGCGCGCGAAGGCAAGATCGAATTGAGGCGTATCGAAGGAATTCTTCTCCCGCTTGCGGGAGAAGATGCCGAAGGCAGATGAGGGGACGCTGGCGACTCGCCAGACTTCGCGCCAATCTGGCCCTCATCCGGTCCTGCGGACCACCTTCTCCCTTTTCACGGGAGAAGGCAGAATCGAAGCAACGGCTATGCAGGGTGCGCGTCGACGCGTGCTTCCCCTATCGGCATGTTTCACGAATTCTCCGGAGTCTTTCCACCATGCACATCAAAGATGCACAGCAGGATTTTCGCTTCAGCTTTTTCGCGGGCGCAACGGGACTGTTTGCTTCGGCAAGTGTCTGGTTGGCAGCCGGAATTGTCGGGCTCGCGAAATCATCGGGAGCCGGCATGCTGACGCTGTTCTTCGGCGGCATGCTGATCTATCCGCTGAGCCTTGTGCTGTGCAGGCTTTTGGGCCGAAGCGGCAAGCAGCTTCCAGATAACACCTTGGCCAACCTTGGCATGGAAAGCACGGTTCAGTTGCTGCTCGGCATGGTCATGGCATTCGCGTTGGCGTCGTTCCGGATCGAGTGGTTCTTCCCGGCGATGCTGCTGGTCATCGGCGGCCGGTACCTGCTGTTCGCGACCCTGTATGGGCTCAAGCTCTATTGGTTGTGTGGCGGCATCTTGATCGCTGCGGCCGCCGTGTTGGTGATGATCAATGCACCGGTTCAATGGGGTGCTTTTGTGGGCTCGGCGATCGAATTCGCCTTTGCGGCCATCCTGTATCCCGTGGGTCGCCGATCGACTGCCGTGGGCACCTGAGCGCACACCAGGAGCAGACCGGACCGTCGCGGACTTTTGTCAGGCCGACCGACCGAGATAATCACAAGCGGCTTCGGCAGCAACCACACCGCTCGCCATCGAAGCGGTCAGCAGGTAGCCGCCTGTCGGTGCTTCCCAGTCCAGCATTTCGCCGGCGCAGAACAGTCCGGGGAACGACTTCAGCATGAGACCTTCATCCAACCCATCCGCCGCGACACCGCCGGCACTGCTGATCGCCTCGGCGATGGGTCGCGCACGTTCGACACGAACCGGCAATGCCTTCAGCGCACCGGGCAAGGAAGCTGCCGGCACACCGAAGTTCTTGATGCATTCGAAGACCAGATCGATTTTTGCGGCATCAAGACCGGGAATCCGGCGCAGTCGTTCGGCTACGGATCGTTTGGTGTCCTGGCGACCCCACAATGACTCAAGCCGGTCGGCAGCAAGGCTCGGTACGAGATCGAAAACCAGGGTAGCGTGGCCATCCCGGTTGATCTGCTCTCGAATCGGCCGCGACAGCGTGTACACCAGGCTTCCCTCGAGTCCATAGTCACTGACAACACACTCACCCTGCAGCGACGAATCGCGCCCAGCCTCGGCCAGAGAAAGGCGTATCGGCTTCAAGGGAGTACCCGCCATTCTGGTTCGGAATGCCGGTGACCAAGGAACATCGAAACCACAATTCGCCGATTGCCATGGTGTGATCGGAGCCAACGCAGACAACCACGACACGAACGAACCATCCGAACCCAACTGGGGCCAGGACGCGCCACCCAAAGCCAGAATCACCGCCTTGGTTTCGTGGTGGACGGCTTCACCATCCCGATCGAATACGAGCGACACGGATCCATGATCGGTCCGGGCCAGCTGCCTGAGTTCATGACGCACGTGGAAACGAACACCCATCTCGCGCAAACGCTGAACCCAATGCCGCAACATCGGGGCAGCCTTCAGGTCTCTCGGGAACACTCGCCCGGACGAGCCGACAAACGTTTCGATGCCCAACTCGGCCGCAAACTCGCGGGCATCGTCGCCATCGAAACGAACCAGCCAAGGCCCGACAAGTGGGGCCTCGGCACCGTAGCGGGATCGGAACAAGTCGCGCGGGTCGGCGTGGGTCAGGTTCAAGCCACCGCGGCCGGCAATCAGGAACTTGCGACCGACGGATGCTTTGCGTTCGAACAGATCCACCGACACACCGGCTTTGGCGGCGATCATCGCCGCCATCAGTCCGGCGGGACCACCGCCGACGATCGCCAGCTGCCTGGATTCGTTCACGAGCCGCCGTTGACCAAGGTACCGACCGGCTCACCACAGACGATTCGCATCAGGTCGCCCGGTCGGGTCATGTCATAGATGCGCAAGGGCATATGGTGGTCGCGACACAATGCGATCGCGGCGGTGTCCATGACGCCGAGGTTGCGTTGAATCACTTCCTCGTAACTGAGCTTGTCGAAGCGTTTCGCTGTCGGGTCCTTCTTCGGGTCGGCGGTGTAAACGCCGTCGACCTTCGTCGCCTTCAACAGCAGGTCGGCACCGATCTCGACCGCACGCAGCGCAGCGGCGGAATCAGTGGTGAAAAACGGATTGCCGGTACCGGCACCGAACAGGGCAATGCGGTTCTTCTCCAGATGCCGGATTGCGCGGCGGCGGATGTAGTCCTCGCAGACCTCGTTGATCTTGATCGCGCTCATGACGCGCGCGGTGCAACCGCGTTTCTCTATGGCGTCCTGCATGGCCAGGCAGTTCATCACTGTCGCGAGCATGCCCATGTGGTCGCCCGTCACACGATCCATTCCGGCTGCGGCCAGACCGGCGCCACGAAAGATATTGCCACCGCCGATGACCACACCGATCTGCACGCCGATGCGCGCGACCTCGATGATCTCGTCGGCGAGCCGGCCGATCACTTGCGGATCGATGCCGTAGTGCTCTCGGCCCATCAGGGCCTCGCCGCTCAGTTTCAGAAGAATGCGCTTGAATTTTGCGTCGCTCATATCGGCTCCTGGAGGACTGGGTGGTTGGTGCTTCACGAATTGCGGGTAAAAAAAAGGAGCCTTTCGGCTCCTTTTTTTCGGGGCCTTAGGCCAGTCCTGCCTGTTTCATCACTTCGGCAGCAAAGTCTTCGGTCTTCTTCTCGATGCCCTCGCCGACCGCGAGACGCTGGAAGCCGATCACGTCGGCGCCAGCTGCCTTCATGGCCGCTTCGACCGTCAGATCGGAATTCAGCACGAACGGCTGACCGTAAAGCGTGTTCTCGTTGACGATCTTGGCAATCTTGCCGCCGATGATCTTCTCGAGAATCTCGGCCGGCTTGGCCTTGTCCTTGTCCGTCATCTTCGCGAGTTCGATTTCCTTTTCCTTCGCGATGAAGTCGGCCGGCACGTCGGCGGCCTTGTTGTACGGCGGGTTCATGGCGGCCACATGCATGGCGACACCACGAGCGAGTTCAGCGTCACCGCCCTTCAGCTCGACCAGCACGCCGATACGACCACCGTGCACGTAGGCACCGATGTGGTTCTGCGTGTCGACGGCGATCATGCGACGGAGCTGAACGTTTTCGCCACACTTGGCGACGAGCGCCTGGCGGGCTTCTTCGATCGTGCCGCCGTTACCCGAGGCGGCGCCCTTCAGCGCTTCCACGTCGGAGATCTTGGCAGCCAGCGCCTGCTTCGCGGCCATGTCCGAGAACGCGACAAAACCTTCGTCCTTGGCAACGAAATCGGTTTCCGAGTTGACCTCGATCATCACCGCGCTGCCAGCGGCCTGCGCCGTGACGATGCGGCCTTCGGCCGCAACACGACCGGCCTTCTTGTCGGCCTTGGCGAGACCCGACTTGCGCAGGTTCTCCATGGCGACGTCGATGTTGCCACCGGTTTCAGCCAGGGCCTTCTTGCATTCCATCATGCCGGCGCCGGAACGCTCACGCAGTTCCTTGACCAGCGATGCGGTGATTTCCATGTTCAACTCCAAATGTTGGTGAATCGGTTGCAGTCCGGGGCGGCGGGATGCCGCGCCCCGGAACTCGGGAGGCAAAGCTCCGGCGAATCAATCTGCCGAAGTATCGTCTTCCGGCGTACGGCCGCCGCGAGCGCCGCCGCCATCACGGCGCGGGCCGCGATTGTTGTTGTTGCCCGGACGCTTGTTGGCACCCGGCTTGTTCGCACCCGGCTTGTTGCCTGGGGCGCGGCGCGGACGGTCGTCCTTCTTCGGTGCAGCCTTCGCTTCGACCGGGTTGCCTTCGGCGTCGAGTTCAACGAACTCGTCCTTGGCGACGACCGGGATCAACGGGGCAGCGGCCTTGCCTTCCAGCACGGCGTCGGCGGCAGCGCGTGCGTACAGCTGCACGGCGCGGATGGCGTCGTCGTTACCCGGGATGGCGTAGTCGACGATGCGCGGGTCGTAGTTGGTATCGACGACGGCGATCACCGGAATACCGAGGGCACGGGCTTCCTTGATGGCGATTTCTTCATGGCCGATGTCGATCACGAAGATCGCGTCAGGCAGGGTGGCCATGTTCTTGATGCCGCCCAGCGAACGCTCGAGCTTTTCGAGTTCGCGGGTCAGCGTCAGCACTTCATGCTTCACGCGGCGCTCGAAGCTGCCGTCGGTGGACATCGCTTCGATCTGCTTCAGGCGGGCGACCGACTGCTTGACCGTGCGGAAGTTGGTCAGCATGCCGCCGAGCCAGCGGTACGAGACGTGCGGCATGCCGCAACGCTCTGCTTCTTCCTTCATCACTTCGCGCGCGGAGCGCTTGGTGCCGACGAAGAGGATGTTGCCGCGCTTCTGAGCCATGCCCGAGATGAAATTCATCGCGTCCTGGAACAACGGCATGGTCTTTTCGAGATTGATGATGTGGATCTTGCCGCGCGCACCGAAGATGTACGGCGCCATGCGGGGATTCCAGTAACGCGTCTGGTGGCCGAAGTGAACACCGGCTTCCAGCATCTGGCGCATTGTGACTTGAGACATGGGTAAAACTCCGAAATGGATGAAACCCGCCCGCGGGTATGAAAGGAGTGCGGCGCTGGTTTCGGGGTTGGTCCTCCACGGTGCCGCCACATCTGACCGCGTCGGCACAAAGGCCGGACGAGGCACCCCAGATGGGCTTTCGAACCGTGTGTGAATTCAGCGGCGACGGATGATTTTCGGCATCTGGCACCTCCGGCTTGGTCCCAAACGGGCGACAAAGCCTGTCGATGATAGCCCGGATCACGGTTTTTCGGCAAGTCGGCAGTACCCGGGAGAACCGTCACGGGCTCCAGGCAGTTGAATATGCTGAAATCGGGGCTTCCGCCGGTTGAGGAGCGTTTTATGCCCGGTTTTTGCCCGCAATGCTCAGTCCTGCTCATAGTCGCAAGTTCAATGGCCACTGCCGCCCCCTGGCAGGATGAATCCGGCACTCGTATCCCGCAGGATCTGGCGGCCGGCAGTTCGATGGACATCGCCATGGCCGATCTGGACCGCGATGGTGACCTCGACCTCATCCTCGCGAAAGAGTTCCTTCCGAACCAGTTGCTGCGCAACGAGGGTGATTTCCGGTTTGCCGCCATTCCCGGCGCGTTCGGCTCGCGCAACGAGGATTCAGAAGACATCGCACTGGGCGACTACGACAACGATGGCGACCTCGACGTGGTGTTCGTCAGCGAGGACAGCAGCGGCAACCAGTACTTCCGCAACAACGGCAGTGGTGTGTTCACCGCCGCGGTCGGCGCTCTTCCGGGCAACACGACGTCGAATGCGGTGCAGGCCGGCGACCTGGATCGGGATGGAGACCTGGATCTGGTGATTTCGCGAAACAGCGCGCGGGAACTGGTGATGCTGAACACGGGTGGCACGTTCAGCGATGCCAGCGCCACATGGATGCCGGATGTCGTCGACACCACGCAGGATCTGAAGCTGGTGGATATCGACGGTGACCTCGACCTGGACCTGGTCGCCGGTAACGAGGCCGTCGGCGGCGGACGGAACCGCCTCTATGCCAATCAGGGCAACCGCTTCATCGACGTCAGCACGGCCCAACTGCCAGCGGCCGGCTTTGCCGAAAGTACGCGCAAGGTGTCGATCGCCGACGTGGATCGGGACGGAGATCCCGATCTGTATTTCGCCAATGCCGACGGCAGCGCGAACTCGCCAACCGGCAATCGTCTGCTGATCAACAATGGCCAAGGGGTGTTCAGCGACCAGAGTGCCTCACGTCTACCGGTGTTCCGGCACACATCGATGGATGCAGAGTTCACGGATTTTGATGGCGATGGTGACCTCGATGTGTTCGTGGCCGACTTCTCGCGCGCACTGAAAGCACTTCGCAACGATGGCCAGGGCCGTTTCACGGATGCCACCACCGACGTACTCGGCAGCGTCGCGGAGCCGCGCAGCAGCATCGGCCTGCTCGCGTTCGAAACACCGGATGCCCGATTCCTGTTCGATGCCGGTTACAACGATGTCGATCGGCTTCTGAGACAAGCCAAGTCCACGCGACTCGATTCCCGCTACACCGGCGCGTTCTACAACCCGGCGCAGAATGGCCACGGCTTTCAGTTCTACGTGCTGGAGGACCAGATCGCGCTCACCTGGTTCACGTTCGATAGCGACGGCAGTACGCGGTGGGTGGTCGCGCAGGGTCCGATTCCTTCAGAAGGTGTGGCCACCGCCACGCTCACCGCGTTCCGCGGCAAGGGCATGGTCTTCGGCACATTTGATCCGGCGCAGTACCAACTGGAGACTTGGGGAACCTTGTTCTGGCGCATGATCGACTGCGACCACGCCGAGCTTCGTTACGAGTCGGTCCTCAATGGCATCAATGGCCAGCCTTTGGGCTCGGGCACCATTCCACTACAGCGATTGGTGCGGATTCCTGGCCTCGATTGCCGGACGCCCTGACGCCGACCAGAGAGTCGGGCCGCGTTATACTGACCAGCTGATCCAACACTACAGGTTGTTCCCATGTCCCGAGCCGGATTGGCCGCACGTCGGCTCGTGTCCATCGCCATCACGCTGATTTGTTCCGCGCAGGCGCTTGTTGTGCTGTGGACTGCTGGCTGTTTCCTGGTTTATATCGGGCTACGGCATCCCATGTTCGACCAGTTCCGGCTTTACCCGCTGTACCTGTCTCTGCCATTCCCGGACAACATCTTCCAGATCGAAAATGGCCATCGCCCGGTGATTCCCGCCTTGGTCCGAGTCTTCGAGATCTGGGCCACGGCCGCGGATCAGACCGTACAATTGTGGGTTGGCGGTTTGGCAGCACTGGCCGTTGCGCTCGCAGGAGCTGTGGTGCACCGCAAGTTCGATCGCGCCGGCGCTGCGGCCACGTCCCTTGCGGCGTTGGCTGGATGTCTGGGCGTGTTCTGGATGGCCAACGCCCGCATGCTCCTGCACGGCAATGAGTCGGTCCACGCCTATTTTGCTGCCGGGTTTTCGATCCTTGCATTCCTGGTGGCATGGCGTTCATCCCGACGTCGATGCCCGAAGTGTTTTGCGATCGCAATTCTGTTTGCGATTGCCGCCGGGTTGAGTTTCGGACCCGGTCTGGCGGCATTCGGGCTATTGCTGATTGCCGCAGTTCTGGCCGGGAACCGGCGTTTTCTGGTTGCCGGTTTCGGCGTATCGGTGGTGTTTGCGGTGGTCTATCTGCTGATCCTGCCCCAGGGTGATCGAGCGCAGACCGTGATCCACTTTTTGCCCCTGACCATGGCCGAACACTTGCTGACCTGGCTGGGATCCGCTCTGGCCTATGCCGGACTTGGGCTCAACCCGCAAATCGCCCTGCTGTTTTCGCCAGCGCTGGCGGATTCACCCTTGTCGGCGTTGTCCGGCGACGCAACCGTGTGGTGGGTCCTGCGCGGATCGGCCCTCGGCGTCATCGCCCTGACCGTGTATTCGTCATGGCGCAGCATGCGCGCACCCGACGACACACCCAAACTGGTTCTGGTCGGCATCGGCCTGTCTTGGTTCGCGATAGGCGCCGGGATTCTGGTCTGCCTGGCGCGCGCCGAATATTTCAACGTCCATCCGGAACAGCGATTCGCCGACCGATACCTGCTGTGGTCGTGTCTGTTCTTCCTGGGTGCCTGGTTCCAGATTCAGGGCCGCATCCATAGATCGACTCTGGCACTCGCCTTATCAACCGTTGTGCTGTTCGGTGTCATGGTCATGATGAAGCCGGCGGATCGGTCCACACAGGGCTGGGCCATCATCGTGCATCAGATCAACGAACGAATCGCTGCCGCGATGCTGCTCGATATCGATTCCCCTGAAGTGTTCACCGGCGATCCGGCGGCACCTGAACAGGATCGGCGCGATACCGTGGCGTTGTTCAAGGCGCGCAGGCTCGGGGCCTTTGCCGGTCCGGCGATCGACCGCATCGAACAGTTTCAAGTGCGCCCGTTCACCGTCTCGCTGCCCGAACAACCCATGCTGATCCTGTCGTCTTTCGAAGATTCGGCGCGAGGCCATACGGACGCCATCCTCGGCCAGTTCGCTTTGGAAGCAGACCTTCCCGATACCGCTTTGCTGACGAATGCGTCGCAAGGTGTTTGCGGCATCCTTCGCCGTGCAGCGGTGCCGATGAAAGCTCGCGAAATCCGATCCATCGGGGGCCGGATCCATCCCGGCATGACCGGCTTCTCGGCCTGCCATGGCGATGACGACGTCATCCTCTGGTCGCTGGCGTCCGACACGCCAGAGCCGATTTACCGGATCACGTTCTTCCGGTCCTGAGCCCCAACAACAATCGGCCGCTTATTCGCGTAGATCATGACCTCCGAGCGTCGGCTCGACTGCCGCTTTGTATGCTCGACCATCCCCTTGCCGGACCTTTCCCCATGACGCTGCCTCCCGATCTGAAAGCATTGCGTGACCGCCTGGACGTGCTCGATGGCACGCTGCTCGATACGGTTCTGGAACGGCAGCAGATCATCGCCGCGATTGGTGAAGCGAAACGTGGCATGGGCAAGCCCCTGCGCGACTTCGCGCGCGAAAAGGACGTTCTCGACCGCGCCGGCCGGAATGCCGAAGCTCGGGGACTGGACGCCGCACTCGCTCATGAACTGATGAAACTGCTGATCCAGCATTCGCTGACACATCAGGAACATGCCCATATTCGCGCCCAGGCAAGTGGTGCTGGCCGGCGTGCCCTGGTCGTCGGCGGTGCCGGCCAGATGGGCCGGTGGTTCGCGGGGTTCCTGGACTCGCAGGGCTGGACCGTCGAACTGTGTGATCCAAACGCGAGCGAAGACGATGCCTTTCCGGCCCGTCGATCGCTGGATGTAGGCGCGCTGGACCACGACCTCATATTGGTTGCCACCGGCTTGCGCGCAAGCACCCAGGTGCTGGCCGACTTGCTGACACTGCGTCCAACCGGCGTGATCGTCGACATTGCCTCGATCAAGGAACCACTGCGCCCCGGCTTGCTGGCGATGAAGGAAGCCGGGCTGCAGATTGCCTCACTGCACCCGATGTTCGGCCCCAGCGCCGTGTTGCTGGCGGATCGCCATGTCGTCTTGATTGATCTGGGTTGCGCACGCGCCACTGACCTGGCGCGCAGCCTGTTTGCCAACACGACGGCCGTGCAGACCGAGCTGTCTCTGGAAGCACACGACCGCGTGATGGCCGAGGTGCTCGGGCTGTCGCATGCGCTCAACATCGCATTTGCACTGGCCTTGGCCGAGGGATCTGGAGACGGTTCGCTGCTGGAGCAGGTCTCCAGTTCCACGTTCGAGGCCCAGGCTGGCGTGGCGCGGCGCGTGGTTCACGAGAATCCGAACCTCTACTTCGAGATCCAGACCGAAAATCCGCATAACGCGGCACAGCTGGATCGTTTGGCGCGTGCCCTGGCCGAGCTATCGGCATCGATCGCGGCCGGTGATGCCACACGCTTCCGCGCGCTGATGGACAAGGGCCGCGCCCGCTTGGCCGAACGCGGCTAAGGAATCTCTGAACAGGTCCAGGATGGACTTGTTCAGAGCGCCTCTAACGACTTCGCTGCCATAATCCCGGGATGACCGACTTTGTCCTGGCTACCCTGAATGCCCGTTATGCCCATGCTTCCATGGGCTTGCGGTGTTTGCGCGCAAATCTGGGTGAGCTCAGAGACCGATCGGTGATCCGCGAGTTCGTCATTGGCCAGAAGACCGAAGAAATCGCCGAACGTCTGCTCGCCGAACAACCGAAGGTGCTGGGTCTCGGGGTTTATATCTGGAATGTCGAGGAGTCGACGCGCCTCGTCGGATTGCTCAAGACTTTGGCACCGGAATTGGTGATCGTCCTCGGTGGCCCTGAGGTCAGTTACGAGTCGACCGAGCAGCGCATCTGCGCGCTGGCCGATTACGTGATCACCGGCTGGGGGGATGTCACCTTCCCGGAACTGCTGCAGCAACTGGATGCCGGAGAACGCCCGCCGCACAAGCTGATGGCCGGCAAACAGCCGCCGCTGGAAGAACTGGCGATGCCTTATGCGGAATACACCGACGAGGACATCAGCAAACGCTACATCTATGTCGAGGCCTCACGCGGCTGCCCGTTCAAATGCGAATTCTGTCTGTCGGCGCTCGACAAGACTGCCTGGCCGTTCCCGCTGGATCCTTTCCTCGATGCGCTGGAGCAACTGCATCGACGCGGCTTGCGCGTGTTCAAGTTCGTCGACCGTACGTTCAACCTGAAGATCGATACCTCGATCCGAATCCTCGAGTTCTTCCTCGACAAGTTGAACAAACATCCGGACGATCCGGTGTTCGCGCATTTCGAGCTGATTCCGGATCACCTGCCGGACAGGCTGAAAGAGCGGATCCGCGAATTCCCGCCCGGCACATTGCAGTTCGAAATCGGCATCCAGACGTTTGATCCCGAAGTTCAATCGCGCATTTCCCGCCGCCAGGACAACGAACGCGCCGATGCGAACATTCGCTGGTTACGCACCGAGTCGACGGCACATCTTCATGTCGACCTGATCGCAGGCTTGCCCGGGGAAACCATCGACACGTTCGGGCGCGGCTTCGATCGTCTGGTGGCGATGAATCCACACGAAATCCAGTTCGGCATTCTGAAGCGACTGCGCGGCACGCCGATCATCCGGCACACGGAGCCGTGGGGCTTACGATTCAACCCGGATCCGCCGTACAACATTCTCGCCACCAACGTGATCGCGTTCGCCGACATGCAACGCCTGAACCGTTTTGCGCGTTACTGGGACATCGTCGCCAACTCCGGTCGCTACCCGCGCACCTTGGCCAGGTTGCTCGACACGCAACCCTTCGTGCGCTTCCTCGCATTCAGTGATTGGCTCTATGCGCGCACCGGACAAACCCACGCGTTGGCGCACGAACGGTTAGTCCATCTGCTGCACGAATACGCCTGTGCCCAGTTCGCGCCACAGAAGACCGACTTCGAAGACGCGCTGCTCGCGGATTACCGCGGCGCCGGCGGCAGAACTCGCCTGGACTTCGAGCCCGCCGACTCGATCCTGCCCCCACCACGGGCCAGCAAACGAACGGGTGTCACACCCAGCCGGCAAGCTCGCCACCTGTCCTGATCGCGGTTTCGCAGGCACAGTGCTTTTCCCGCCACGGTCGCCGTGCAACCATGCCGATCAAACCTGAGGAGCAACACCATGACCATTTGCCCCATCGCCCTAGCAGTGGGCTGCAAAAAATGCCCCGTGTTCTCCATCTGCCCGGCCACCCGCACGCTGGGTGACCAGAAGGACGAGGCACCAGCAGCTCCAGCAGCCAGCGCCAGCAAACCCGCTCGGAAGAAGAGCACCAAGGCCAAGACCAAGAACGCGGGCAAGGCGCGCAGGCGCTGATTAGCCTGATTTCAAAGCCTGAAAAATCCGCTCGCGTTGGTCGGGCGGATTTCGAGTCGGCATCAGGAAACTCTGGTCGTCCCACTGAGCAACGCTTCGACGCTCGCAGTCGGCCCGCGGGCGCTGCAGTCTCTTGGTCGCGATCAAGTCTGAGGCAAAAACGAGATTGCCACAGGCCACTTCGTGGCCTTCGCAATGACGTCAGCTCACGGGCTGGTGCGCTGCGGCATCGATCAAATCGCTCGTCATTGCGAGCATTTTGTACGCCCGGAAAACGGCATACTTCGTTCGGGGCATTGACGACTTCTCCTCGCGGCTGAAGCCGCTCCCACAGTAGGGGGCATGAGGCGAGCGGCACGATCCGAGCTCTGTGGGAGCTGCTTCAGCCGCGATGCGTCGATGGATCGGGAGGCGCTTGCTGGATGTCGTCATGGAGCGTCAGAAGAGCGTGGCATTCGATTGCTTGTGACCAAACTTGAGGCAAGCACGACGGTGCACAGAAATGAAGGGTTTTCGGTTACCCATGAAATCAACTCTTCAAAACTTGACCTGAAACCTGCGTCTGGACGTTCAAGACTCACCTTCAGGCCAAGCCCAATCATTGGCCCTACCGACATAGTCACCGTGGAGCCCCATGCCACTCAAGCCGACCGGCATGGGTGTTCCGTTCTCGCTCAGGCCAACTCCACGACATTCGATCCACCAGGACCATACGGCCAGCACGTCATGGATGGCACTATGCCGCTCTTGCCTCAATGTCTCGGCAAGGAGTGTTCGCTGCTCTGCGTCAAGCGACGCCAGTAGCCTGTTGAACGCGGGTTGTTCGCTCTCCGCCGGGAAAGGTGCATTGTCAGTGGCGCGCGTGGCGCAAGCGCTTTGGCTTCGCGTCTCGCGGACCAGTTGATCGATGATTTCGTGGTAGGTGGTCATTTTGATCAGTGAATCTTCCATGAGGACTGACGCCGCGTTGCGTCGCTGCCATCCAACTGCGGCCGGGTTGTCGGACCTTCTTGTCTGGCGAGCATCGTGAACGCATCGTCACATCACTCGGGAAGGTGCGGAGGCTTGAGTCTAGTGCCGACCGGAAATGAAATCGAAGAATGGATTGCTGCATTGCGGGCGTTGTTGCAGAGACCGGAGGATCAATCATGGTCTGCCCACTCCGTCATTCCCGCACAAGCGCCAATCCAAGCGAGGTCTGATCGGAGATACGAACCCGCAACAACGACGAGACTTTCGCTTCAACAATTCAACCCAAGCCGGATCGATGAACTTGGGGCGAGTTTCTGGATTCCCGCTTGCGCGGGAATGACGGTTTGGGCGTTTCGGTCATTCCCGCGCAGGCGGGAATGCAGTTGAGTCATCGTCATCAAATCGCACCCGCAACAACGGCGCAACTTTTCGCTTCAACAGTTCAACCAGGTCCGGATCCATGAAATCGTAGTCGTCAGGGATGCCGAGCACGACCATTCGTTTGCCATTGAGTTGGCACTTGAACTTCCTCTGAATCCTGTTTCGATGGCTTCGCTCCATCACGAAGATCACATCCGCCCACTCGATCAACTCGGGATCAAGCGGAACATTCGCCAGTGCATCGGTCCCGGCCGAGTTGCACTCGATCTCCGGAAATATCGAAAAGACGACCTCGGCGGTTGGACTTCGCAACCGGTTCTGAGAACAAACAAATAGCACCCGAGTAGCCAAATCGAAGCCTAAAGTCCAATCAAAGAAGCGTTCCCCGCCTGCAGACTGAGCACGGAGTCAGTTGCCGGGACCACAGACGAATGCACACTTCGCCTCAACACAGGAGAATGCGAAAAGCCCTTTTCCAGTTTGATGGTAGCCGATACGTTTGTTGCGATCGCTGAGCTTTCGAACAGCTTCTCGCTGCTCTGCATAGTCAAACTGACCCTGTGTGCTGAGCTTGCTCAAGAAAGGATCGATATCGGGCTGGTCAATCGTCAGTTCGCCACGACAGGTATTGGTGTCGGGGTTTGATACGACCGTGATCGCCGTCGCACGCTCCGGAATGATTTCCGGCAGCCAACCCTGCTCAAAGATACCGTGTTCGCGAGCTTCGGCGACGGTTGCATGGTTTGAAGTGATTGATTCGCAGGACGTGAGCCCGAGAGTACAAATCGTCAGGATCAAGCCACTGCCCACCCACCGAAACGGCGAGAAGCGAACAAGCCTTGCAGCAATCGGCCTGAGCATCAGATCAGCCCTTGATGCCACGGCACATGGCCACAAGCTTCTCATCACGCACTTTCTCGCCCCCGGATTCGGCAGAGACAGCAATGAGGACGATGCTGGCAGATGTGGCGAAAGTGACGAACACCGAGGACGCACCGTTCGGTGCAACGGCTTCCCACTCTTCATGTGTCATCGAAAGACCTTGGCACTTTGCGGAATCGCCCACCGTCATGCCCGCCTCTCGCAGGAACTTCTCCTCCTCGCGGCGATGCGATTTCAGCGCCTTATCAGGATCATCCCCCTGAGCCGGAACCTTCATGAACTGAAAGACCACGCCGTCGATGTCCGCAAAGGCTCGACCCGCGTCTTCAGCAGTCTTGATCCTTGATCCCGGGATATCAACGCTGAATCGGGCCTCCGGGGCGACGCCCTCAAACAGAAACCCGGATTCCGACTTCGTGATCTCCAGCCACGACTCGTTGACCACTGCCTGAGCGAAAAGGTCCATTGAACTCAAGAACAGCAACAAGGCTGCGAGCCTGAGGCTTTTCGGTGCAGTGAAGTTCATGGCCAACCTCCCGTAAAGTGAATGACCTGGCCGGTGACGAAGGTTGACCGCCCAGAGGCCAGAAAGGCGACCAACTCGCCGACCTCGTCTTGAGTCCCGAGACGCCCCATGGGCACGATGCCGGCAATTTGCTCGCGACCTTCGGGGTCGTCGATGAAGCGGGCACGAGGGTAATACATCTCGCTGTACAGATAATTGGGTGCGACGACATTGACCTGAATGCCGTAACTTGCCACTTCCCGTGACAACGCCAGCGCGAATGCCGTTGCAGCGGCGCGGACAGAAGTTGGCACCGCGAAGCCGAACTCCGGGCGCAACGGCCGGGCCGAGGTGACAAAGACAAAGCTACCTCCGCGCCGGACTTTCATCTCCGGCAACAGCAGCTGTGCGAGCTGTACCGGGAACACGAGCACCGACTCGAACGTGTTTCGCAGATCATCCAGATTGATCTCGCCGATGGGCGCCCGCGTAATGGGATACACATCATTCGACACGACGGCATCAACCTGAAAACCACGATCCTTCAGTTCATGAACGATCGCGGCAGGATCTGTGCTCTGAAGACACTCGGTTCCAGGGTGTTTGGCGAGAAACTCCCCTTGTGCGCTCTGCGCGCCAAAAGTTGGGTCGTGGCATACAACGCGCATGTGCTGCTTCAGGAGCGTCTGGATCGCACCCGGGCCTGTGTATTGGGTGACATTCGTGACAAGCACAGTACGCATCGGTCAGTTCCTTGCGGCCCTGCAGAGTGTTGTGCTGTCGCCGCGAGACAGCAGGGTGATGATACAGGCAACTTTCCTGGCAGCCGGATCGGATACGATGCTTGTGACCCGCACACTGATGGGTTCGATTCCGACTCCAATTGATTCGCATGATCTCGTGAACAGCCCCTATTCCGACCCCGTGCTCGACAGCCTTCTGTTGCCGCTGACGTCCGGCGCGATCACGACGCCCATCAAAAGCCGCACGCTGTTCCTGCGCGCCCGACCGGGCGCCGGCCTGCGCTGCTTTCGGCCGGAGCAACTGGTCTGCGAGCAATCGTTCAAACCGGAGGCGGACCGTCTTCGTTCCGCGGGATTCACGCAGGACGCAGCATCCGGGGAACACTTCGGACTGGTGCTTGTCCTGCCGCCCCGGAGCCGGGATGAAGCACGAATTCTGTTCGCGCAGGCTCTGCAGCGAGTCCGTTCGGACGGCGCTGTGGTTGCCTGTGCCGCAAACAATCAGGGCGCACGCTCGTTGTCGGACGATCTGGAAAGTCTTGCCGGCCCACTTTCCAGCCTGTCCAAACACAAATGCCGAGTGTTCTGGACGACCACACCCCATTCGTCCTTGAATGCGAACCTGATGGCGGAGTGGCTGGGCCTCGATGCGCCGTATCCGCTGACCGACAGCTCCATGCTGACCCGCGCAGGGGTATTCAGCGCAGGGACGATCGACACGGCGTCACAGCTGCTGATTGATGTTTTGCCTCGAGACTTGAAGGGCCGCGCAGCCGATCTGGGCGCCGGGTGCGGATACCTTTCGCAGGCACTGATCAGACGCAACCCCGGGATCATCAGCGTGAACCTGTATGAGGCGGAACAGCGCGCACTCGATGTCGCGAGGATCAATTTGGCGCCCTACACTGGAAGCATCAACATCGGATTCCACTGGCACGATGTGTGTACTGGCCTGCCGGCCCACCATGACGTGATCGTCATGAATCCGCCCTTCCACCAGGGCCGCGCCGACACACCCGATCTCGGTCGCGCGTTCATTGTCGCTGCGGCGCGCGCGCTCGTTCCCGGCGGACAATTGTGGCTGGTCGCCAATCGGCATTTGCCGTATGAATCGGTCCTCGCCGAACACTTTGCGCAAGTTACTCGGGTCTGTGAACAAGACGGCTTCAAGGTCATTGCCGCATATCGTTCACCTGGTCCAAAATCCTGAAACTGGAAGAATCATGAAGCTCGTCAAACTGATTGCCAACCTCGGCTATGCGAGCCGCCGCGAAGTCACCGCGATGTTCCGAGAGGGGCGAATCACGGATGCGCAAGGCGAAGTGCTGTACGCCGACGACAAAGTGGCGCATGGCGAAATCCGCCTCGACGGCGAGCCGCTTGATCCACCCGCTGGGCTGGTGCTCATGTTGCACAAGCCGATCGGCTACACCTGCTCGACCAAAGATCCGGGGCGGGTGATCTACGACCTGTTGCCGCCGCGTTTCCGGCTGCGGAATCCCTTGCTCTCCTCCGTCGGCCGTCTCGATCGGGACACTTCAGGCCTTTTGCTGATGACGGACAACGGCGCGCTGCTCCATCGGATCACCGCACCCAAATCGGCTTTGCCCAAGGTCTATGCAGCAACCCTCGCAAACGACCTGCGCGGAGACGAAGCTGCCCTGTTTGGGAGCGGCACCATGATGCTGGATTCCGAAACCAGTCCTCTGGCACCTGCGGGATTCGAACCGCTCGGGCCTCGAAGTGCGCACCTCACACTGATCGAAGGGCGATATCACCAGGTTCGACGCATGTTCGGGGCAGTCGGCAACCGTGTCGAAAGCCTGCAGCGAATCTCGGTTGGCGGTCTCACCTTGGGCGACCTGACGCCGGGCCAATGGCGTGTTCTGGATTCAAGTGATCTGGCGCAACTGTGGCAAGTTGGTCCGCTTCGCGACCAACCTTGACCATGATTGAACTGAGTCGTTGCGCGTGGCGCACCAGTCGGACGCCCGCCTGGTCAGCCGATTGCTAAAGACCTGCTCCGAACCTTCGCGCCGAACTGCCCTCATCCGGCCTTCGGCCACCTTCTCCCGTTTGCACGGGAGAAGGAGAGGCCAAAGCACTCTAGCCGGTTTTTCTCCCGCTCGCGGTGGCTGACAAGCTACTTGTCGCGTTTTGTATTCGGCTCCGTAGATGTAAGCAAGACCCCAGGAGCCGATGCCCACCATGCGCCCTCGATTCATCCAGTTGGCACTGCTCGTTTGCGTGGCCACGCCAGTGGCTGCCGACTCTAACACTGACACTTTCCGCATCACCGCAACGATCGAAAAGCGCCAAGTCAGCGAGGACGGTCATTGCGCGGTTATCAGCCAGGCTCTGCTGAAGCAGGAAACGAGTTCCGTCGATGGGCGTTACGTGCTCAAGACGACCGCCGCGACCTGCAATCCGGCCGACGACAGCCTGTTCCGCAACGGCTTCGAAAACCCCTGATTCTCTGGAGATTCCCATGCGCCTTTCCCTGCTTACGCTCGCCATCGCCGGACTGCTTGTCACCCTGCCCGCTTCGGCCGACACACTCACCTACAACGGCCACCTCGAAGCCAGCAATGCACCGGCCAACGGTAGATTTGACCTCAGGCTGGTCACACACGGTGATGCCAAGTCGGCAGCACCGCTGGCAGCGCCCATGGAGTTCCCTTCCGTGCCGGTAATCGACGGCGCGTTCCGCGTTGAATTTGATCTGCCGGCAGGCCGCGATGAAGCCTGGGTGGAACTGGCAGTGCGCGCTGCGGGCGAATCGGTTTGGAGCACCATCCCCGGTCGCAACAAGGCAGTCGCTGCACCCAGTGCGATCGGTCAGTGCTGGAGCAGCACCGGTGATGACGGCAGCAACCCGGCGACGAACTTTCTGGGCACCACCGATGCTCAACCGCTGGTGTTGCGCACGCGCAACGTACAGAGTTTCAAGATTGAGCCCAGCACTGAGTTGTTCGAAGGAAACCCGATCACTGCCAACGTGATCGCGGGTTCCAGTGCGAATGTTGTCACTGCGGGCATGCGCGGTGCGACGATCTCTGGCGGAGGTATGCCGAGCAGCGATAGCGATCCAATCACAACGGTCGGGGGCAAGAACTTGGTGGCCGATCACTACGGCACGGTTGCGGGCGGCTTCAACAATCGGGCAGGCAACGTGAACGGGGCTTACGCGGCCGCCGTGGGCGGCGGCCATTCGAACGTCGCCAGCGGGCAAAGCAGCACGATTTCCGGAGGTAGCAGCAATACTGCAATTGGTTTTCAAAGCACCGTTGGCGGCGGCAATTTCAACTTTGCAACCGGTCAAGCCAGCGCGGTTTCTGGCGGATTCTTCAACACCGCTAGCGGCCTTTACAGCACGGTCAGTGGCGGGACCGACAACTGCGCTGGCGGTCGTCAATCCTGGGCCGGCGGTTCGTCCGCCAAAGTGCGCCCCGGCTCATCTTCCGGGGTTAGCGGGTCTGGCTGCCTTGGCATCGCTTCGACTGGTGTCACCGGTGACGTTGGTACGTACGTCTGGGCGGATTCGGAGGGTAACGACTTCGTCTCAACAGGCTCGGATCAGTTCAATGTCCGCGCACGCGGCGGTGTCGGCATCAACATGACCCCGCGCAATGCCAATGTCGAGCTGACTCTCCGCGGGCGCGAAAGTGATGCCTTCGGCGGCAACGCCGATGTCCAATTGATCGTCAACAACGCCAATCTGGAAGGAGTCCAGTTCAGCGTCTCTGATGGCGGTAGCGGCACAAACGATGCCAACTTCGAAATCGCTCATGCCAACGGAACCGGCTATGCACCACGGATGAGTCTCTTGGGCACGGGTGCCGTGACCATTCGATCCAACGCCACCGGGACCAACACCGGCGTGACCATGGCGGCAGGTGCCGGCGCCTGGAGTTCGCTGTCGGATCGGAATGTGAAGACGGGCGTTGTTGCCGTCAACGCAATGGATGTTCTGGCCCGCGTCAGCGAACTGCCGCTCAGCACCTGGAGCTACATCGCCCAGGGCGAAGGTATCCGTCATATGGGCCCGATGGCGCAAGACTTCCGCGCGGCGTTTGGGCTCGGCGAAAGCGACACCAGCATTTCGACGATCGATGCCGATGGCGTGGCACTCGCAGCGATACAGGGGCTCCATGCGACTCTGGAGGCAAAGCAGACCGAAATCGACGCGATGCGTTTGCGAATCGACGAACTCGAACGGATGGTGCGCGGCCTGGTCGCTGAGCCCCGACAATGAACGCACCACGCGCTCGATCGTTCGCCAGGAACACGAGTCACCGGCAAAGTGCTTGCGGGAGAAGAGCAGCGCCCGGCGGGATTCAACATCACCACTTATCGTGGTCTTGCAAGTGGGGCTAGTCTTCAGCAATGCATCGATCCATTCGAGAACGCTGGCCGGAAGTGAAAGCGCTGTTTGAGGCAGCGTCGGATCTGCCGGTACCGCAGCGAAAATCGTGGTTGGCCGCGCAGAATATCGACACTGATGTCCATTCAGCCGTCGTCGCAATGCTTCAAGACGCCGATCAGGAAACTTCAGGGAGAAAGACTGGGCGCCGCCTTGGCCAACCCATCGGATGAACCGAATTTCGGACGCTATCGGGTGCTTCGTGTGTTGGGCCACGGCGGTTGCCAATGGAGCGCTCATGCGGTTTCGGCGCGAGTCAGAATTGCTGGCGCGGATTTCGTATCCAGGGATCGCTCGAATCGTTGAGATCGAGTCGCTGCAGGACTGACGCCCTTACTTGGTGATGGAGTATGTCGACCGCTGCGATCTGGCCACCTATTGCGCAAAGCTGTTGCGCGATGAGGATTTGGCCATGCTGTCCCGAACACTTTGAGTGCACCCGACCCTGCGGGGACACCCTGGACACTCACAGGATTGCGGGCCTCAAGGCTGCTGCTTCCTCCATCATCAAAAAAGGACGGCTCTGGAAACCCAAGCCCGGGAGACTCGTTCGTCCACAACCCGTCGCGACCAGCGCTCACTGGAGTTGAACCGAGTCGTTGCGCGTGGCGGACCAATCGGACGCCCCCATTGCTGTTGCCTGCGGAACTCTGTCGCGTTTTGTCTTCGGCTCCGTAGATGTAAGCAAGACCCCAAGAAGACGACGCCCACCATGCGCCCTCGATTCATCCAATTGTTCGTGCTGCTTTGCCTCGCCACGCCAGTGGCCGCCGAGCCGGACCAGGATTCCTTCCGCATCACCGCAACCATCGAAAAACGACAAGTCAGCGAGGACGGTCGTTACGCCGTCGTGGGCGAAGCCCAGCTCAAGCAGGAAACCAGCTCCGTCGATGGGCGCTATGCGCTCAAGACGATCGCCGCGACCTGCAGCCCGGCCGACGACAACCTGTTCCGCAACGGCTTCGAAAACCCCTGATTCCCTGGAGATTCCCATGCGCCTGTCACTACTCACACTCGCCATTGCCGGTCTGCTTATCACTCTGCCCGCTTCGGCTGACACACTGACGTACAACGGCCAACTCGAGGCCGGCAACGCTCCGGCCAATGGCCGCTTCGACCTGCGTCTCCTGACCCACGGTGATGCCAAGTCTGCTGCACCGCTGGCTGCGCCCATGGAGTTCCCCTCAGTACCGGTAAACGATGGCGAGTTCCGCGTTGAATTTGATCTACCGACCGGTCGCGACGAGGCTTGGGTGGAACTGGCGGTGCGCGCTGCCGGCGAATCGACATGGAGCATAATCCCCGGTCGCACCAAGGCAGTCGCTGCACCCAGTGCCATCGGCCAGTGCTGGAGCAGCACCGGAGACAGCGGCAGCAACCCGGCCACGAACTTTCTTGGCACCACCGATACGCGACCGCTGGTGTTGCGCACGGGCAATGTTCAGAGTTTGAGGATTGAGCCGAGCACCGAGTTGTTCGGCGGTAATCCGATCACCGCCAACGTCATTGCCGGATCGAGGGCAAACGTTGTCTCTGCTGGCGTGCGAGGCGCGACGATTTCCGGAGGTGGCGTACCAAGCATGGACAGCGATCCGGATTTTTCGAGTGAAGACCCAAACTCCGTCACCGACCACTACGGCGTTGTAGGCGGGGGCTTCGGCAATCGAGCTGGCGACGGTACTGGCA
>JBEIPT010000380.1:0-3849 GCA_040376895.1 Lysobacteraceae bacterium
GCCGCATAGGGGCCGGCATTGGCGACCGTCACCGTGTAGCTCAAGTCGTTGCCGGTCAGCACCGGATCCGGGCTGTCGCTGAGTGTGATCGACAGACCGGCCTCCACGCGCGACTCGTAAGCGCCCATATCGACCGTGCCCTCCTGTGGTCGGGCGACGCCACGCTGATCGGTTGCTGGTGCGCCCGAATTGGTGCCCGCATTAACGGCCGGACTGCCCGGCAGCAGGGCAACGGTTTGAGTCGGCCCGCCGTAGTTGCCTAGCGGCGCCAACTGCGGGTTGGCGACGTCCACCAGATTGCCGTTGACGCCGTCGATCAGGCCGCCCCCACCGGAAGCAATCAGGTTATTGAACGAAGTGGCCGCATCGATGCTGGTAGCGACGTCGTCTGGAGACGCCTCAAGAAATAAGTTTTGCGCGACAACTGTGTTTGTCAGTGTGATGGTCACGAACAGGCCACGGATCCCTCCCCCTCCGCCAGTTGCCCGGTTGTAGGAAATTGTGCAATTGGTCGCATTCATAGTGCCACCAACTACCTCGATTCCCCCTCCGTAATCTGCGACGTTTCCCGCAATCGTGCAATTGGTCAGCGACGCGACGTTGCTCGTGCGCAGGCCGCCACCACTGCCGCCGAAGATTACGGGCCCACCACTGCCGGTGGTGGTGTTGTTGCTGATCGTGCTGTCAGTCATCGTCAGACTGCCGGCATTCTCGATGCCAGCACCACCGCCCGCGATGTTATTGCTGACCGTGCAGCGAGTCATGGTCAGACTGCCGGTATTGTAAATGCCCCCGCCAGCGTAGGCAAAGTTATCGCTGATGGTCACGTCGGTCAAAATGAGATTTCCACGATTCTGGATGCCACCACCGAAGTCTTTCGTTTCCCCGTTGGTGATCGTCAAGTTGTTCATGGATGCGGTTATGCCCGAATCAATGCTAATGACATTGTCGCGACTGGATCCCGGACTAAACATCACCGTTACGCCAGCGCCACCGTCAATGGTCATATTGGAGCGGACAACGAGGGCCCCATCATACAGGGCGACGGTGTTCACTCCCGGCGCGAACGTGATCGTGCTGCCCGGGCAGGCGTCCCTCATGATCTGTCGGAGAGAACCCGGGATGTAGTCGTCAGAACCCGGGATGAAGTCGCCGCCGTTGGTGACCACGGTCGAGGGGCAGCCTTTGCCAGCGTCGGTGCCGAGACCCTGTTCTTTCGTGATGGTCGGGGAAGTCTGCTCTGGGGGACTCGGCGTTGTCGCGACATTATCGCTATGGCCAAAGCGGGGCTGACCTGCAAGCACGTTGATGTTTGACAAGACGCCCGAAGACGGCTCGGGGGCGGCGTAGCAGAGCGTGCTCGTCAACATCACTACGCCTGCGATCAGCGCCTGCCACCGATGCTTAAACAGGGCAATCTTGTGAGTTGGGACGGGAGAGTCCAGCACAGCGTTCACTGAGGCGTTCGGCGACATGGCGCTTCCAATAATGAGCCTAGCAATGACTCGCAAGTCTTATAACTGGTAGTGGATGGCGGTTCAACGCGCGCAGCGACGCGCCAAACTCGGGCGCGCATTTGTTTTGTGATGGCGATGCGCTGGTCCGACTGTCGAGAACAGCGCCGCCATCGGTGGATTCAACTTTCCGGCAAACGCAACCCTCGCAGCCCAACAGGCGCTTGTCCGAAGCCGTTTTTGGGAAGCACGCGCAACATCCTGCGGCAATCTCACTCTTGACTCACGCTTGCGGCAAACACAAGCCCTTTACGCAGGCGTCGCAAAGACGCTGGCGCGCCTATTCACCGAAAGCGGTTTCCACGAGCAACCGCACACGCTAGAAATCCCTCGAATCCAAAACACCAAAAACGCGTTCGTGACCCGCCGATCAAACGGTCTCGAAGTATTTGCTCTTGGGTGGCCGATAGGTGTCGTATTGGCGAATGCTGGCGCACCTACTCGAAGCCGTCGCCAAAAACTGGGTCTACAGGGGGCACCGGTGCCGCCGCCCCAACTTCCACCGCGCCGATGTCGCACTGATTCGCAGGCCGCGTGTAGCCGCGCTGATCAAGCGTAATGCCCGAGCAGTTGGACGATGGTATGGCGTTGATCGCCGGACTGCCGGCGGCCGGCAGCAGGGTAAGCGTTGGACCGCCGTTGAATCCCAATGTGGCCAGCTGCGGCGCCGTTCCATTGGCGAGATCCGACGCCACATAGCCCGAGCTGGTGCCACGCGTCTGCACCAGATTGAAACCCTCCGACACGAATGCGGCCTGAATGTCTGCATTGGTGCCACTGATATTGCCGGCAATCAGCGTGTTCTTGAGGTTCAGCGAGCCGGAAATTGCGGTGATTCCTCCACCATTGGCGCTGGAGCGATTGAACGCAATCGTGTTGTTGATGACGATGACCGTTGCCGTGCCCGCGCTGGAGTTCTGCAGTGACAAACCGCCGCCCGTCCCGGTGTCGGCAAAATTGTTGGCGATGGTCGAATTGGTCAGCGTCGCCCCTGCGCCGAACACGAACAGTCCGCCGCCGTCCGAGATGGCCGTGTTGCCGGTGACCGTGCTGCCGACCAGGTTGAGCTTCGTTGACGCGCCGAGGTTTGCCACATAGATGCCGCCAGCAAAATGCGCTTTATTGCCGGAGACCGTGGTGTAGTTGATGTTGAGGGTCGAGCCTTGAGTGGCAATACCGCCGCCGGTTGCGATGCCCGTGGTCGCTGCCGTGTTGCCGGAGATCGTGCTGTGATCGACCGTGAGTTCCTGGCCCGACACGTGTCGGATGCCGGCGCCCGCGCCGGAAGTGATGTTGTTGACGATGCGGCCCCGCGTGATGGTTGACGGCGCAGTGCCCAGGTCTTCGATGCCGCCACCTTCGTTGGTTGCGAAGTTGTCGGCAATCGTGGTGTCGACCAGGCTGTAGCTGCCCGCACCGATGAACAGGCCGCCGCCGCGCTGGCTCGCGTGGTTGTCGCGCACTTCGCATTTGCTCATCAGCAGGGTCCCTACACTGGAAATCCCGCCACCATCGGTTGCGAAACCGTTGCGCACAACCAACCGCCGCAAATCCACCTGCCCGCCTGTGATCGTGAGCACCCTCGAGGTGTCCCGGCCATCAAGCTCGATGTTGCCATTTCCCTCGATGATGAGATCCCGGCTGATGGTCAGGGTCGAGTTCAAACTGATCGTGCCGGCGAGTCCTGGCGCAAACACGATGCGATCGCCCGCGAGTGCACCTGCGATTGCGTTGCGCAGTGTCCCGGCGCCCGAATCGTCCAGTGAAGACACCACCACATCTGCCGCCATCGCAGGAGCGCAAGTCAGACTCAATGCGAGCCAAACGCCCATCCAGGGACGAATGGCGCGAGGCACGAATGGGCTGCGCCCGGCACACGGGTAGTTGGGCGATACCGAGGTGTACGGGGTGTTCATGATGCAATCCGAATGGGGGAGTGCGAGCTGCGGTGCAGCGTATTGGACGGATTAAACAACTGTCAATTATCGGCTAAGGCGCCTCGCCTTCCCAATGTGGGCCAAATGCCAACTGCTTTTGGGCCGAACTGGAGATCTCCCGGTTCCCACCCGAAATGTGTATCAGCATGCCAGGGTCTTTTGCCATGCCAAGTCGCGACGGCGCTCGTTATGGCGGCGCTGCAACGTGTTGCCTTCTGCACAACAAGAATTGGTCGGCATTGGGTTTAGGCGTCTTTCGCGGCTCAATGGCCGGCCTGTCTACACCTCGATCCAACCTACAGTGGCGGACATCCCCCGGAAGACGAATTCATGGGGGTTCATGGGTGTCCGATCCAGGTTGCACGGTTTAGGTTGATGCGAAAACTTTGGCCCGATCC